>CAZUUE010000194.1:0-2597 GCA_964623695.1 uncultured archaeon | reverse complement strand
GAAGCTTAAAAAAGATACACTACGCTACAAAATGATATAAACTATCGTTTCTGCCTCCCACGGATGTAGTCTTTTATAGACGTACATCCGCTTTCATCTCCCATTGGGTCAGGGAGAGCCAAGTGTAAGGAGAGAACATTCCTCGGTTCAGGGTTCGACACAGTTTTCAATTTAAGGGGCGTGTCCAAAAATTCACGATTCGACCTTCTAAAATTCAGTTTAACCGTATTTAAGGTTGATTTCTCTATTCAGATAGCTTTAAATTTGCTGGAAAACAATTGGGGGTCAAAACCTGTAGAAATAAATTCAACTGGAATTTTAGTACAAATAATGTTGAATTTTTTGGACACTCCCAGCAAAGCGATAGAATTAAAAGTAATCGTAATTTAAATTTGGAAGATGAAGGAGAACAGGGAGAGGGCTTTGATCGATCTTCTTAGAGCATTGGATGGTTTGTATGGATCGAACTATGAGTGTAAGTATTATCCGTGTCACTTTTACGGGCAGGACTGCACGTTCTGCTACTGTCCATTTTATCCTTGCTTAATTTACGATCTCGGTGGCGAGCTCATATTGACGGAAGACGGTTACGTTTGGAGCTGTAAGGGTTGCTCCTGGATTCACGAGAAAGAGATTGCTGAGGAAGTAATATATAGATTGAGTGGTTATCCAAAGCAGAGACTTGTTGAGGAGGATTGGTTCTTCTTCAGCAAGGTTCTTCAGGAGATCTTGTATGGGGAAGAGAGGGGGGTGTGGATGAACAACTCTTACAACCTCATGCCAGCCATGCTCAGAGATAAGGAGTGTGAGGTTGTTGAAGATGTAGAGTTCCTGGCGATAACGCTCGAAGATTTCGAGATAGTTGATGTTAGGAGGATTAAGGGTTTTGGTGATGTGAGAGATGAAGTGGTTATACCTTTGAAGATTGGAGGGGAGCTCTACGGTATCGATAAAGACGGTAGGAAGGTTGTGTGCAAGATTTGAGTGGTGAAGATTATGTGGAAGACTTGGTTTGGTGATGTGAGAGAGAGGGATGGTAAGATTATAGTTGAAAAATCTAAAGATTTTGTGAAGACTTTTAAGGAGTCCGTGAACGATGAACCTTTACCGTTCAACCTACCAGACGTTGGTTTAAGAGTCTTCAAATCCATCGAAGAGTACTACAAAACCTTGAGGAAGGTTGCAATAGCTGTGACGGAGGAAGAGGTTGATAGAGAGCTTAGAAGGGAGGACAGGTATGCCATACTACTCTTAAAGGCCTTAGACAAGCTAAACGAATCGATAAACATGCTTGAGGAGAAGTTAAGGGATGTTGAGGAGGTGAAGACCAGCGACGTAACGGATGAGTTTAGCAGATCGATTGAAAGCTTGAAATCTTTGAGGAGAAGGATAGAGAAGGAGATAGAGGAGATAGTTACAAAGATTGCTCCAAATCTATCTGAAATTGCCGGTTCTTTAATCACCGCGAGATTGCTTGAGAAGGCTGGTAGTTTGGAGAGACTTGCGTTCTTACCGGGGAGCAAGATACAGATATTGGGTGCTGAGAAGAGTCTATATAAGGCTTTGGCAAGAATGAGGAGAGGTAAAAAGGCAAAAACGCCGAAACACGGTATAATATTTCTACATCCTTTCATAAGGACACTTCCAAAGAGGAAGAGGGGAAAGATGGCAAGGTTCATGGCTTCAAAGCTTGCAATCGCTGCGAGGATAGATCACTTCAAAGGTGAACTTGAAGAAGGTTTGGCTGAGGAGGTTAGAAGGAAGTATGAGGAGCTTAGAAGAAGTTAAGTTCTATTTGCTCTGTTTGAAATTGACGTGAAAGACTTGTCTTTATGACTTGTACGATGATAGCATGAATATATATATTATGATTTATATACTATTTTACAATAAATAGTATTATACCAAAATCTAAAGGCTTTCGGCATCATACCCCAACATCACAACCCACCACCATCTAGCCATATCGACAAGATCCTTACTGAACATACCAGACAATCTATACTCACCGTCCTTTACAGTTATCATCCCAGCACCCAAGAGCTTGTTTCTCATCGAATAGAAGGATGATCTAGCCATTCCCAACTCTTCGACAATTTTTTCCCAATCTTCGACCTTCAGAGGTTTCCCAGACTTCACACCCTCTTCAACCATGTTTAAAAACTTCACAGCCTTAATTGCAACTTCTTCCTTCCTAAAGAGCCTTCTCATAAGCTCAAGTAGTGGATCCTTAGATTGAGAGATCCTTGCGCTCGAAGAAGATCTTACTATTATCGATGTAGATGTTTTGGGTGCATCCTTCACCTTCATATCACGAAATAAATTCTGAATATTTAAGACGTTAGTTGTTATGCATGTACGCTTGTGCGATAGATAAACCGAAACACAAAAGAGTTAACTAAAAAGTTATCAATTTAATCCTTAAATTTCTGACCTCCTCCCCGCCCTAAACAGTTCAAGTTTTTGGCAATTAAGTATTTAAAGCACTTATAAAGTTTATAAACTTGGTTGCCAACTTTGTCATCTACTGTAAAGGGCGAGTGTTCCCCATAGGGGAACTCCCCACTCCACTACCTTGCGGTAGCTTCACGGGGTCG
>CAZUUE010000193.1:0-2597 GCA_964623695.1 uncultured archaeon | reverse complement strand
AGACTATGAAGACGATGGTTGTCAGCGAAATCTTTTTATCGTATTCGATTGTAAGAGTCATTGCTGGGATTTCGACTTTTAGCGTAGGCACAGAGGGTGGGGTTGAATCCCTGCCCTTAAAAATTTCCACCTTTGTTGTTACACCACCAATATGTTGCAGTCGCAGAGTGTCTATTATTGTTGAAAATTGTTACTGCTCCGTAAGGCAATTGTGAAAAGATTTATTAATTGATACCAAGTGCTAAGCTTTATGGCAAGAAAGAGGAGGGCAAGGGTAAAGGATAAGTGGAGTCAGAAGAAGTGGTTCACACTCATCGCTCCAGAATACTTTGGACTGACAGAGGTTGGAGAAACCCCTGCAGATGATCCAAACAAGGTTCTAAATAGAACCGTTGAAATAACCCTAGCAGAACTTACAAATGACTACTCAAACCAGAACCCGTACAAGAAGCTGATATTTAAGGTTTACAGGGTTTCGGGTGAGAACGCATACACGAAGTTTCACAGGTTTGAGATGATGAGGGAATACATAAATAGCCTGATAAGAAGAAGAACTAGCAAGATAGACGATGTCATAGACGTTAAAACGCCAGATGGATACATCCTCAGGGTTAAGCCTGTCGCATTCACAGTTAAAAGATGCAAGACTTCTCAGAAGAGTGCGATAAGAAAGATAATGAGAGAGATAATTATGAACAACGCAAGCAAGAAGAACTTCGTCCAATTCTTGCAAGAGTGCATACTTGGCAGGATACCGTCCGAAATTTACAAGAATGCAAAGAAGATATATCCACTCAGAAGAGTAGAGATAGGCAAGATAGAGCTTTTGTCAGAACCAAAGGTTTTAACTGAGGCTGGATGAAGGACTTTGAGAGATTTGTTTCCAATTTAAAATATTCTAAACACTGCATTCATTGTGAGGGTTTGGATACATCGGTAAAAGATCCAAGGCATCATCCATCCTACGAAGTAACGACGAACTGTAATCTCAGGTGTGTTTACTGTTACTCAAGGGTTGCGGTCATCAACAAAACTGCACCGAAACCGGGCTACTACGGGGACTTGAATCCAAAGGTCATCACGATCTCACAGTACGGTGAACCACTCCTGGTTGGGACTAAACGTCTCAATGAGATAGTAAAAAAATTGAGAGACATCTTTGAAGATGTCAGAATAGACATACAGACAAACGGAACGATAGACTTTTGTGATATAGATGCCGATATAGTCATGGTAAGCTTGGATACATCGAATCCAAAGAGTTACGAAACTATAACTGGATCAAAAAAGTTTTACGATGTCCTTGAAAACATCAAAAGAAGTGTGAACAATTTCACATTGATAGTTAGGTCGGTTCATCTTCCAGGTATAAACGATTCTGAGCTCGTCAAACTTTCAAGCATCTTGGGCGAGATTGGTGTTGACGAGCACTTCATACAACCCTGTTCTATTTATAAAGAGTTCCTTAACGATTTATTATCTCTCGGTTTCGATCTTGAAAGATCGAAAAGTCTCTACGAATACCTTAAGGTCGTTTACAGATGTTGTGAATTTGTGAAAGTTTCAATCCCAGGTTGCATAAAGGTAGTCTTGGATGAGATCGTCAAGACTTTGGATGTAGATAACTTGAAATTTGTGAAGAGGAATCCAATTGCAAGAGGGCCTCCAAAGATTAAAAGGAAGTGGCGGTTTGCAATAATTCGATAGCTTCCTTAACTTCCGCATTGTTGTGAACTATCTCAGCTATCGCTCTTGTCATTAAGGTTGGATTTTCAGATTGGAATATGTTCCTACCGATCGCAACGCCCCTCGCACCAGCATCCATTGCCATTCTGACCATGTTCAAGAGATCTTCGACACTCTTCATCTTCGGGCCTCCTGCAACGACTATTGGAACAGGACAACCTTCGACAACCTTTCTAAAGCTCTCTACACTACCTGTGAAGTTCGTCTTTACGATGTCCGCTCCCAACTCAGCTCCAACCCTTGAAGCCAGCGACACGGCCTTCTCATCGAACTGATTTATCCCTTCACCCCTCGGATACATCATTGCTAGCAAGGGCATACCCCACTCCGAACAGATCCTACTGATCTCACCTAACTTCTTCAACTGTTCGGCTTCGGTCTTGCTACCTATGTTTATGTGAACACTCACGGCATCTGCTCCGAGTCTTATGGCTTCTTCAACACTGCAAACCAAAACCTTCTCGTTAGGATCTGGTGAGAGTGAGGTTGAACCGCTGAGATGGACTATCAAACCGACATCTCTCCCGTAACCTCTGTGGCCATGAACAACCATTCCCTTGTGTAAAACGACAGCATTTGCCCCCCCTTCTGCTACGGCATTTATTATCTTTGGCATGTCTATTAGGCCTTCAATAGGCCCCAAACTGACACCATGATCCATTGGAACTATCACGGTGTTTCCAGTTTCCCTGTTCATTATTCTCTCCATCCTTATCCTTTTACCAATCCACATACCATCACCTTGATAGTTTGTGACTTTGTGTCAAAGTAACAGTATATAAGCGTTTCGATCGGTGAGAGTGTGTCTATTATTCCACCTCCATTATACAAACTCTTAACAAAATTCTCAG
>CAZUUE010000192.1:0-2601 GCA_964623695.1 uncultured archaeon | reverse complement strand
ATAAACTTGGCGTAACTTTCTACGATTTCGTCAATATTTGCTCCGTTGAAATTTGGAAAGGTTTATTTACTTGATCACATGGTCAGTCCGAATTGCTTTGACCGAACTAAATGACGGTTAATCCTTTATATGATTTCGATGTTAAATTGTTGATGATCGCTTGGTTGCTTGACACCGATTACGTAACAGAAGGAGGTAAAGCTGTGATAAGGTTGTGGTGTAAGGATGATAGGGGAGTCTTTGTAGCTTATGACAGAAACTTCTTACCTTACTTCTACGTCATCGGTTGTGATGTGAATGATGTCATGAGGGTCAAAATCAGGACATCTGAAGGTATCTTAACACCCCTTAAAGTTGAGGAGGTCAAAGTGAAATGTCTGGGAAGACAAGTAGAGGCTTTGAAGGTTTACGCGAAGCATCCCCAGCACGTTCCAAAACTTAGAGATGAGATAAAGAAATTTGCTGAAGTTAGGGAAGCTGACATACCTTTCGCTTACAGATACCTCATCGATAAAGATCTTGCATGCATGGATGGCATAGAAATAGAGCCCATCCAAATTAAAGAGGGAACTCTAAGATCTTACGAGGTCAAGAACGTTAAGAGGGTTGAGAGGAAAGGTTTTCCTGATCTTAAGATACTTGCCTTTGACTGTGAGATGCTGGCTCAGTTCATGCCAGACCCAGAGAGAGACCCAATAATAGCGATAGCTGTTAAGTGTGATGATTTTGAGAAAGTTTTGCATGGTGATGAAAAGGAGATGCTGAGGAAGTTTGTTTCCATCATTAAGGAGCTTGATCCAGATATCATTGTCGGATACAACCAAGACAACTTCGATTGGCCATACATAAAAAAGAGAGCTGAGAAGTACGGTATAAGGCTTGAAATTGGAAGAGATAGGAGTGAACTTATGATGAGAGGAGGAAGACCAAAGATAGCTGGAAGGATAGATGTTGATCTATATGATATTGCGATGAAGATACCAGATGTGAAGATAAAAACACTGAAGAACGTTGCGGAGTTCTTAGGCGCAAGGATCGATGGTGAGGATATAGAGGGAAGAGAGGTTTACAAGTGTTGGATGAAAGGCGAGATAGAAAAGGTAGTGAAACACGCAAGAAACGATGTTGTAACGACCTACAAACTCGCTTTGGAACTTTTACCGATGCACTACGAACTAAGCAGAATGGTGAAGTTACCTTTGGACGATGTTGCAAGACTTGGGAGAGGTAAACAGGTTGATTACTTCCTTTTGAGTGAAGCTAAAAAAGTAGGAGAGATCGCGCCAAATCCACCAGAGATCGAGGAAAGCTATGAGGGTGCATTTGTCCTTGAACCTGCGAGAGGTTTACACGAGAACGTAATATGTTTAGATTTTGCAAGCATGTATCCCTCTATAATGGTTCACTTTAACATAAGTCCAGACACGTTGGGATGTGTTGGTGACTGTTATGTTGCACCTGAAGTTCATCATAGGTTTAAGAAGTTGCCAGACGGATTTTTTAAGAGGATCTTAAAGATGCTGATTGAAAGGAGAAGAGAGATAAAGAAGATTATGAAGAAGATGGATCCAAACTCAGAAGATTATAAGATTTTGGATATAAAACAACAGATACTAAAGATACTGACAAACTCGTTTTACGGTTACACAGGTTGGAATTTGGCTAGATGGTACTGTAGGGAGTGTGCCGAAGCAACTACAGCTTGGGGTAGGCACTTCATAAAGAGAGCTGTAAAGATAGCTGAGGATATGGGCTTTGAAGTTCTATACGGAGACACAGATTCTGTTTTCATAAAAAAATATGGATTAAATTTGAGGGAGCTTGAGAGAGAATGCTTAAAGCTAATCGATGTTATCTCAAATGAATTGCCAATTCAGCTTGAGATAGATGAGTTCTATAAGACCATATTTTTCGTTGAAAAGAAGAGATATGCTGGATTAACGAAAGACGGTAGGATAGTTGTGAAAGGTTTAGAGGTTAGAAGGGGAGATTGGTGTGAGTTGGCTAAGAGAGTTCAAAGGGAAGTCATAAGGATCGTGTTAGAGGAAAAGAATCCTGAAAAAGCTTTGAAGTTCGTTAAGGGTGTCATAGATGAGATAAGAGCAGGTAAATTCTCGCTTGAGGACTACACAATCTATAAAGGATTGACAAGAAGCCCTAAAAAATATGAAAGCAAACAGTCTCATGTGAAGGCAGCTCTAAGAGCTATGGAGATGGGTATAATTTATCCAGTTGGGACTAAGGTTGGATTTGTCATAGTGAAGGGTTCTGGAAGTGTTAGTGATAGGGCTTATCCGATCGATCTAATTGAAGATTTCGATGGCAAAAACCTCAAGATAAGGACACCATCTGGTTTGGAGGATGGCAAGATCGATAAAGAGTATTACATAAACCATCAGGTCATTCCTTCCGTGATGAGGATACTTGAAAGGTTTGGATACACAGAAGCAAGTCTAAAGACAACCACACAAAGAACGCTCTTCGATTTTGGATGACTATGTAACTAACTTTACTAAAAACTAAGCGATGTTCTTAAAAGTATAAAAATAATTATTTTATTTTTAAATTAAAAAATATAGTTAAACCTGCTCAAAAGCCTTT
>CAZUUE010000191.1:1029-2602 GCA_964623695.1 uncultured archaeon | reverse complement strand
AGAATTAGCATATTCAATAACCTTAAGTTTAGATCGTTATGCACTTGACTATAAATTAGCCATCTAACGATGCCTCGAAAATTGAATTGTTTTCATGAGGATACTTAACGATGGTCGCGACCATTTTTTAAATTCAAACGACAACCTTTAACTCGGTGGAGGAAAATCCCTTCATTAAAAGATGGAGAAAGGGCTTGAGGAGGATCGCTTTGGTTTATCCAAACACCTATGCAAGTGGGGTAGCCAACATAGGGATGCAGTACATATATGCCTATATAAATTCTCTCGAAAATTGTATATGCGAAAGGTTCTATCTTGACGTTCACAACGGTTTAAGAAGTTTGGAAAGTGGAACTCCACTTAAAGACTTCGACGTTGCACTTTTTTCACTCCAATTTGAAGGAGACTACTTCAACGCCGTAAGAATCCTAAAGGGCTTTAAGGGTTTAAAGATTGCCGGTGGCCCTTGTGTCATGATAAATCCAAAACCCATATCAAATTTCTTCGATGCTTTCGTAGTCGGAGAGATCGAGAATACAAAAATTTTGGATGCAATCGTGAACGCTATATCTGTTGAGGATTTGGATTGCGAAGGTATTTGGATTAAGGAGGGAGATGTCAGGAGGGTTTATCCAAAGAGGCTCGATTTTTATCTTAAAAAACAGATAATATCGGATTCTGTCTTTGGAAGATGTTTGATATTGGAAGTTGGAAGGGGATGCATTAGACATTGCAGATTCTGCACGGTGAGACAGATATACTTCCCACCGAGATGGAGGGATATCAAGCTTCTGGTGGAAGTTGCGGAGGGTTACAGGAGATTTGTGAAAAAGGCTTGCCTAGTTGCACCTTCTACCCTCGATCATCCCAAGATCAAGAGACTTATCGAGAGACTCCTGGAAATGGGATTCATGGTTTCACCATCATCAACAAGGGTCGATACACTCGATGAAGAAATAATAGAGCTCTTGGCTTCGGGAGGTTTGAGAAGCTTGACGATTGCTCCAGAGTCCGGTAGTGACGAGCTTAGAGAGACGTTGAACAAGGGGTTTGACAACGAGCAGATAATGAACGTAGTTGAGGTTGCGAGGGAGAAGGGTATAACTAACTTCAAGTTGTACTTCATGATAGGTCTACCCAACGAGAGTTTTGAAGACGTAAAGGCCATAGTTGATCTCGTTGAAAGGATTGCGACAAAAGTTAGGGTTTCGGTCTCGATAAATCCCTTCACACCAAAACCTCACACTCCCCTTCAATGGTTTCCGTACACGGGGTTTGAGAGGGTTGAAGAGGGTTTGAGAGAACTTAAGGTTAGAAGGAGTTATCTGATTGAGAGGCTTTCAAAGATCTGTGATGTAAAGGTTGAGAGCATTGAGAGGTTTGCTGTTCAGACAATACTCTCAAGAGGAGATGCTGAGGTCTCAAGACTGATCGAACTCAAGCCAAGTCTTAGAACGGCTGTGAAGTTGGGGCTTTGGAGGTATCTTGGAGGTATTCCGACAGATCGCAATCTGCCCTGGGACTTCATAGATCACGGATACAGGAAGGATCGTTTGATCGATGAGTTTTGGGT
>CAZUUE010000191.1:0-1019 GCA_964623695.1 uncultured archaeon | reverse complement strand
GTGTGAGTTTTACCATCAATGGAGATACCGAGTTTCTTTGTTCGTTAGTGTCGTATTCATTCTAAATATTTGAATAAATTTGAAAGTTAAGGTTAACATCTTTGCGAAACAAATTTAAGGGAGAGGAAAAATTGAGAGAAGTGAAGCTAAGGATAACGATAAAGGGGAAGGTTCACGGAGTTGGATATAGGGTTAAGCTCATAAACATGGCTTTGGAGTATGGGATAGATAGGTTTGCTGTTTTCAATGTTGAAGTCGATGGGAAGCAGGCTGTGATGGTTTTGGTGGATGCACCTGATGAAATAGTTGAAATGATAAAGAAGAGAATTAAGAGGGAAAAACCGGATAAAGCAATAGTGGAGTCTATAGACTTCGAAGAATACAAATACGACGTTCCCCCAATTGAGAGGTGCATTCAGGCTTTTCAGATGGAGCATTGGGGTAAAGCAATACCAATAATGCTCAACATGCTTGAAAAACAAGATTTGATGCTAAATAAGATGGACGATATGTTAAATAAGCAAGATTTAACCCTAAGCAAAATGGATGAAATGCTGAAAAAACAAGACGAAACTATTAAAGTTATAAGAGAGGAATCAGAAAAGACAAGAATGGAGCTAAAAAGCGAGATAAGAAGTGTAAGGGAAGAGATAACCAACGTGAGACTCGATCTCAGGGAATACATGGAATCAAACCTAAGAAAAATATACGAGGAAATAGAGAAATCAAAAAGGTCTTGAAAAAAGCAGGTATAATGTAAAAATTTAGAGTTTGCGATCCTTCTGAGTAGGTAATACCATTTTTACCAGATCTTTATCCTTTCGTTTCCATTGATGCTCTATTATCCTTTGGTAACTGATGCATATCAATGCCTTCGCTCATAAATGCAAACATCCACTGCCGTTCTGGTTCTCCGTAGCCATAATATTTTACAGCAAACTTTAACAATCTTTTTTGCTTATTAGCTACGGAGAACCTTCCGACGCTCCAAACTTCATCGGGATGAACCCTCAGACCTT
>CAZUUE010000190.1:0-2618 GCA_964623695.1 uncultured archaeon | reverse complement strand
AGTCGTCTGCCGTGAAGGCGGATGGAACGGGAGAAGCTCCGCACTTCAGTGCGGAGTAGCTCACGTAAAATCTATCGTGAGTGACGGCTTTGGGCGGTTATGTTCCTCTTAAGACTTACAAACTCTATCTGAGCCTTTGGAACCTGTTAACATCTGAAATACCAAAAGCAAACTTTGCAACTATGGCTGCGATGATAATCAATACCGCTATCAAAAAGAATACTGCGATTACACAGCTCACACCCTTTTAATTCTTCATAATCAAAAAATAAATTAAAAATAATTAAAATTAAAAAATTAAGGTTACTGAACCAAGACGTTACCCTCGAAGATTATCGAGTTCGTTGGTATGTGTATGATCTTCAGTGTTACGGTTGCTGGGACATCTGCGGAGTCTAGAAATGCATTCGTTTCAGTGACTGTCATAGTGTCACCTACTGATATAAATCCATCATCTATATCATTACTAGTGCACGTAAGGCTATTTCCATCGAAGCTATCGGTTCCATCCCATTCAAGTGTATCTTTGTTATTACCCACGCTAACCACAAGCCTGATATCGTCACACTTTAACGTATCTCCACCGTAGTGCATTATGTCAAAGATATTATCGCTGTTACCGTCACTGATCGTCCCATCATTGTCCTCAAGCCTTATCTGTGCGTTGGGTGCCGCTTTAACCTTTCCACTCATTCCAAAGACGAAGCTTGCAATCACCGCAGCCAGTATGACCGTTATTGCGACCATCAGTATCACTCCAATTACTGGGCTTACTCCCTTCTTATCCTTCAACACATCCCACCACATTCCTCATCACCTCGCTATGATTATAATACTAATAGTAATCACAACTATATAACCTTTTTGCCTTCAAAAGTTATAAATACTTGGAATTCCAAAATCCATCAATCACATGGTTGTGCTTTCTGTGTGTTCTGGCAAGGGAGGAGTTGGAAAAACGACAATTTCGGCAAACCTTTCAATCGCATTAACCTTATTTGGTAAAGTCTTGGTTATAGATGGTGACATAGCTCTCCCAAATCTCCACACATTCTTCGGTATAGATGATCCCTTCGTTTCTCTCTTAGATGTTCTGAAGGATACGAGCTATCTCAAAGATGCTGTTCACAAGATGAGGGTGAAGATTGGTAACGAGTCTGTCGGTGAGTTGCACATATTACCCTCTTCAACATCCGTGAAGGCCCTTGAAGAGATAAACATAGAAAACTTCAGAGAGATAGTTGAAGATCTCAGAGGATCGTACGACTTCGTTCTTATCGACGTTGCAGCCGGTTTGAGTAAGTACGCCATGATACCTATGTTGATCTCGGATGTATCTTACTTGGTCGTAAATCCAGAAAAGGCATCGATCATGGACTCTCAGAAGGTAAAGAAGATTGCTGACATCTCTGGAGTAAAGGTGGGTGGTGTCATAATGAACAGGTACAGGGGGGAGAAGGGTATGGTCGAGTACGCTGAGAAGGTGATAGGAAAGGAGGTAGTAGGTTTGATAAGGGAATCAAAGCTACTTAGATCTTGCTGTGAGGATGGAACACCTGTCACAATGAAGAAACCGAGTTCAAACGTATCGAGAGATTTCTTTAACCTTGCAAGGAAGATAGTCGGTGAGGACGTGAAGGTGAAACCCTACGGTAAGATTAGGTATTACCTGGGCTGACCTGGTTTTGCCAACCTAACAGATCTAAGGTGTTTTTCATTTTGCAATTCATATAATTATCGAAAATCTTAGTAAGATTACCGAATAAAACTTGACCGCTGGTTTAATTTTAAAGTTTTAAGAGCTTTAACAATTTAAAGAAATCTAATCGAACTCTAAAAAGTAAAGGACGGTAGTTCTCTCGTTTATGAGAGCATAGCTTCTTTATTATCCTTAAAACAAATTAACAAGTGTCCCTTTGTAAAAGAAAATACATTCGATTATTCTGGTTTGCTCTGTTGAAAATTATTCGATGGTGTGCCGAGTTTATAAATGTCAAACTACCATCGTCGAATCCACTTATAGATTGATACACTCTAATAGCTATATTTTCAACTGAGCAATTCTGGTTATAAACGCTTATCTTTAAAGTTTCAATTGACAACCGATGGAACACCCTAAACAGATCGAATTTGAGGTTCAGCGGACATAGTCTTCTGTAGATGCTTTATCGAACAATTTTCCAAAAATCACACATAAAACGTTAAAACGCTGAAGAGCAGTATAGTTGCCTTAATCTGATGATGAAAAAGAACAATTCTCACAGCTCTAATCCATTTAAGAGGGATTAATAACCTAATCTTCGAATATTTGTTCGACAAAGCATCTGTAGATATATGTCCTGGTCATGCCAACCTAACAGATCTTCACATGCCAAATCCGACCCGTTAGGTTGGCTTTCACACTCCAGGCAAAAGCCCAGAGCACGGGGTACCAGGGATCCCCCGTTAGCCTCTGCAAAGCTTCATCGCCTGCCAATCCTTCATCCTTAAGTCTGGACTGACAGGGGGCTGTTAGCCCGCTTCCCCTCCTACGCCTCGCCCTCAGCCTTCCACAGGCATCATTTGAGCGGACTTCGGAGAGGATTAGCTCGAAACGTGAAGATTTGTTAAGATTTATA
>CAZUUE010000189.1:0-2626 GCA_964623695.1 uncultured archaeon | reverse complement strand
GTTCTGTGCAGAAAGAGTTATACTTAATCTCAACAGTTATTTGACTTAACAGTAGATAAACTGTAGAATTGGCATATTCAATAACCTTATGTTTAGATCGTTATGCACTTGACCATAACTAAATGAGACCCATACAGAACCTTTCAAACTTTTCATGCTCAAGTAAATCTCTCGCCTTTCCTTCAAAAACTACTTTACCGCTTATAAGCATGTAGGCTCTATCGCTTATCTCCAAAGCCCTCTTTGCATTCTGTTCAACCAAAACTATCGTCAATCCCAACCTATCTCTAAGTTCAAGTATCTTTTGGAAGACCATCTCAGCCAACTTGGGTGAAAGCTGGGCTGTAGGTTCATCAAGCATTATGATTTTCGCGTTCTTTACGAGAGCCATCGCAATGGCAAGGAACTGTCTTTCTCCACCACTCAAAGTTCCTGCCTTTCTGTTTGTGAAGTATCTAAGCTCTGGAAAAACATCCAACGCTACTTCTATCCTATCTTTCAGCTCATCCTTTTCAAGTGTGTAACCAGCTATCTTCAGATTTTCCATCACCGTAAGATTTACGAACACGTTATCTATCTGTGGTAGATAAGCCAACCCCAATTTCGCCTTCTCATGTGGAGAGATTCCCGTTATATCCCTACCGTTTAGCTCTATTCTGCCAGTGTATATCGTTGCAAGTCCAAAGATTGCCTTAAGTAGAGTAGACTTTCCACTCCCGTTTGGACCCACTACGGTTGTTATCATCCTCCTTGGCATCTCCGCATTTATATCGAACAGTATGTGCAACTCTTTGTATCCCGCATTCAGTTCTCTTACCTTAAGCATTTTCACCACCCAGGTAAACTTCAACAACCCTTGGATCGTTCATGACATCTTCCGGTTTTCCTTTGGATATGACCTCACCGTTTGCCATCACGTAAACGAAATCGACGTAACTCATAACTATATCCAAACGATGTTCAACTATCAAAAAAGTTATCCCCACATTTCTCAAATCTAAAAACCTTTCAAGTATCTCATGAGCCAAAGCCGGGGCAATACCGGCAATTGGTTCATCGGTAACTATCATCTTTGGATTCGTCATCAAAGCCCTTCCAACCTCGACCAGTTTAAGCTGACCACCACTGAGCTTGTATGACTCAACATCCCACAGGTGATCTATCTTTAAGAATTCGAGTATCTTGAAGGCTTTTTCTACGAGTTCCTCCTCCTTTTTCAACCAACATGAGTATCTCAAAGTCTTTAAAATACTTTCACCGACGTGCTTTTCAGAAATTAAAAGATTTTCAAGAACTGTGAGTTTTTTTAATGGTTGCGGAATTTGAAAAGTTCTGACCATGCCCATCTCGTAAACCTTGTTTGGAGGTAAACCAGTTATGTCCTTACCTTCAAAATAAATTTTACCACCGTCTGGCTTGTAAAATCCACATACCGTGTTTATAAAAGTTGTTTTTCCTGAACCGTTTGGACCTATTATGAGTGTAAGTGTTTGTTTGTCTACATCGATGTTGACACCGTTTAAGGCTTTTAAACCGTCAAAAAATTTTGAAAGTTGTTCAGTCTTTAAAATCTTCATAACCTTCTCAATGCAAATGCCACTGCAATCAATCCAATCGCTGCAAGGATTACTTCGAATCCTGGTGTGGGTGTCGTGGTTGTTGGAGGTGGTGTTGTTGGCGTTGGGGTTGTTGGTGTTGGAGTAGTCTTAACCGGTGTCACGACTGGTAACGTTGGCTTGTGCAACCACGTTATAGTCTTATTCTCGAAGATCCAAGTTCCGGCCTTATCCCATTCACACTTTTCGTTTACGAACCATATTGCATAGTCACCGCTTGCTCTGTCGTTCCACTCATTCAGTGTTATGTAACCGCTGACTGGATAAACACCGTACACACCCTTACTGTAGTTTTCCGTTACGACCGGTATAGTTTCGGCCATGACATCTGGATCGTAGCTACCGGTCTTGTTCATAACTTCAACGTAAGCCAAAGCCAAAACCCAAGCTGCATCGTAAGCGTTTAGAGCGTACTGGTATGGAGTTTCACCAAATCCCTTCTCTTTGTACTTCCTTGCAAGTTCATCGTAAGCCTTACCCTTTGATTCGAAGAGTGTGCTGTAATGACCTATCTTTATTACCTTATCGCAGACCTCTCCAATCCTGCCACTCTTCGCGTTCCCATCGCTCCCAAACCACATCACCTTAAACAGAACCGATTCCTCCTTCGTCTGTGCTATCATCGTGTAAACTTCCTCGTAGCTGAATGTTATCACAGCTATCTCGTTTGGACTGTACGTTTTTAACAGATCGCTCACAGCACTTTCAAGCGTTGCTATGTAAGGTGTGAAATCTGCCGGTGGTGGATCTGGATATTCAACAACTTCCCTTATCTCAATCCCAGCTTCTTCAAGCTTTGGCTTTATACACTCATACAATCCTTTACCCCATGCGTTCCCTATGTAAGTTATGACTACTGCCTTTATTCCCACATCCTTCAACTCACTCGCTATAGCATCTGTCTGTAGATCATCTGTTCCAACAAACCTGAATATGTACTTCTTCTCCTCAGGCTTCGTAAATCCTATTATGCTCGGTAGTGCTGTTGAGGATGGCGATATTATTATTAT
>CAZUUE010000188.1:0-2631 GCA_964623695.1 uncultured archaeon | reverse complement strand
ATTTCATTTCGGCTTTGGTATTTAAGGCGGAAGCCCAAACATGTTATCTAAGAAATCTCTTTTTTCACAGTATTGGCAATTAGATTGACCTAAAGGTTGAATATTTTTATTTAGTTTTGAACTTTATATTTTATTTCAAATTTGTAATGCCAAACTTTTCAATCTACTGTTTAGATGGGGAGAGGGTCATAGGTCTTCTTTAATCTTTAAGCTACCCTCTCAAAATCTCCAACCCTATCAAGATATTTCGTTGCGTCGATTCCCCATTTTGCAGTTGTCTCGCCTGCAGACGGATCCAAACTGCTTCCTCTTAAACCTTTAATTACAACCAAATCTCTATCGGCTTGAAATCTCGTTGCAACAGCGTATTCCACATCTTCGTAATCGTAAACATCTATATCATCATCAACGACTATTACACCCTTCAAACTCGGATTTGCCGAAAGAGCTGCCAGTATTGCATTCTTTCCATCTCCTTCAGTGATCTTCTCGATCTGAACTATCGCATGGAAGTAACATCTGCTACCCGTCGTCATGACGACATTCTTTACCTTGCAGACATTCGAAACAGCTTTATAGATGATCGGCTCATAAGGTATACCCATCAAAACCATGTGTTCGTAACTTGCAGGGGTTATTGAATAGTATATGAAATCTTCAGCTAAGAACATCCTGTCAATCTCCACGACCGGTTGTTTCCTAACCTTATCGTACGTCCCAGTTATGTCGATGAACGGCCCCTCATCCTCAAGTTTATCCGTGATCCTTCCAATTAAAACTATCTCCGATGGAGGGATGAGTAGATCTTCTATCCTGTAAACCTTCAAGCCTCTCATGAGAGAGGAAGCATATTCAAACTCCTTTCCAAATGGTACCCTTGTAGCGGAAGCGAACAGGAACAGAGGATGGACACCTATCACAATTGCAACTGGCAAATCTCTACCTTTTTCAATCGCATCCTTCCAGAGCAGATAAGTATGTCTAGGCTCGACCAACCTAATGACAAGTTTATCCCTTCCGATCATCATCATTCTATGGATGGACGCGTTGAAATTTTCCGGCCTCACATCAGCATCTACACCTTTCGCTATAACGACACCCGCAGTTATGTATCTACCCCCATCCCCTTCATAATACTTCAAAATCGGTAAAAGGTTAAGATCTACATCCACCTCGTCAAGTGAAAAACTCTTTACAATCTCAACATCCCCGTAACCTAAACTTGCCAGGTATCTGCAGAGCTCTTCCCTTTCTACCCCCAAATAACAACACAACAGATCTCTTGAACATATGAAATTTTTGGCAACCTTCCTCCCTTCAACATTTAAAATCACGGGAGTTTTCTCAAGTCCGTTCTCTCTGATAAAATCAACTACCTCATGATGTTTAAGTTCATCTTCAAACGTCTTAACATTCAACAGATTTATAACATCTCTTATCATCCCGCTTGAACACCACTGAGCATGGATTTAACTTTATTCTGGAGCTCCTGCAATCTCTCTTTTAATCTCTCTTCTTGCCTACTTAAAGCCTTAATTCTAACCTCAATTGTATCCTTCTTCTCTTTCAGCTCACCTAAGACATCGTTCTTACCACTTTTAACCAAGACCGTCCCAACGCTCTTGAATATCGGTGTGTTCTCATCGACCTTTTCAACCTCTTGAATCGCGTTTTCTATCTCCTTCAAAGCACTTTCAAGTTGAACCTTTTGACTGACAACCATCTGAAGTTGCTGTTGGACGGTCTGCAGTTGTGCGATCATGTTCTGAACCTGGGGTGGCAACTCGCTCATGCAGAGATTTAAACTGACCTTTTAAAAGGTTTGCTGCACCAACCCGATCGTGTTATTTAATATTTATTTTGGGTTTCTCAGCTTATCGCACTAGGATTTTACAAAAGATCCAAACAAGCCTTTATTGTTCTCAACCAAGCGTTAACACTAGCCCTTAGCTCTGGCAAATCCTCAGCATAAATCTTTATCAAGAGTTTACCTTCAATCAACTCGATTTCTGTAGGAGTCAGGACGTTCTCCTTCTCAACCTTTAAAGATTCGTATAGAATTTCGGCATCAGGTAATTCAAGAACGAACTCCGCCTTCAAATACACCCCCCTCCCTTATCTTCATCTTAAATATCGTGATGCCTTTGTATCGGAATTCGAGTTCTATCAATCCATCTCTAACATGAACGTAAACCCTCTTTGAAGTATCTATCTTCCTCGCAATCTTCAATCCCGCTTTATTTTGTGGAATCGCATCAAATATCAACGGATCGAAAGGTGATTTGCCAAGAAACACGACTGGATCGTTATCCATCTTAACCTTCTCAACATTGCTTACACTGAACCTAACTTTTAGGAGTAATTTGCGATTCTTATTGTATATTTCAAGGAATGCCGGATTTCCCTTTACCTCCTTCAAAATTGCCAACTTATCATCGCAAATCTCAAAGAGATCATCCATACTCATCTTACCTCTATTAATATATCTCCAATTCATGAACCTTGCAAGTGCCTTTGCCAAACTTCTCGTCTTTTTACTCGGTTTTCTCGATGTGGTTAGTAACACGTAACATCGTTTTTCCAAGCTGTTTATTACTTTTAACTTTTGTCACACGAATTACATGATTGAAT
>CAZUUE010000187.1:0-2678 GCA_964623695.1 uncultured archaeon | reverse complement strand
AGGTTGGTTTAGATTATGTTGAAGATGTTGTAGAGGGTTGCAACCTTCTCCCGAAACATTTTTATTACCTCCTCTCTATCCTTCAGAGGGTCGCTCTGACCCGGCCCAATGACACAAACCGAAGGCGATGACACCGTCGTGAGATGGGGCAAGAGCCTGTTCCCCTATGGGGAACCCTCGCCCTTTACAGTAGTTCCGAAAGTGGAATATTTAGTAATCAGATAAAAATTCAGAGAAAATTTCAAAATCAAATAAAAATTCTCAACCCTATTTAGGCCAACCTAATTGCCAACTTTCGGAACTACTGTTTAGGGCAAGGAGGAGGTCAGAAAGCCACCTTAAGGTGGAATAAAATCTTCATCACACCAAGTTAACCTTTAAAGTAAATACTCACTTCTTACCCTTTCTCTCCCTCGACTTCGGTCTGAGTCCCTTGTAACCACACTTCCTACATCTCGTAGCCCTGATTGGATTTCTGGCGTTGCATCTCATGCAAATCTTAACATTGAATATCCTTGCCTCAGCCTCTGGAAACCTAGCCATGATCGAAGTAGATGTCATGTATATAACGTTTGTCAGTACATCACAACATTATAATAATATACAGCAAGAGGAACAACAATTCGTGAGATTTACGATCGTTTACGACAACGAGGCAAAGGGGGATTTCATAGCGGATTGGGGTTTCTCCTGCTTAATAGAGTCAAAATTTAACGTACTTTTTGACACAGGAGCGAATCCAGACGTTCTATCGCACAACCTTTCTCTCGTTGATGTGAGCGATTTCGATTACGTTGTACTGTCCCACGAACATTACGATCACATCGGTGGATTGAGAGCCGTGATAGATAGAACTTCGTACGTTTTGGCTCTCAAATCCTTTTCAAAAAGATTGAAGGAATTCATAATTTCAAAGACCGAACTTATAGAGGTTTCAAAACCCTTGGAATTTGAAAGAAATTTCATGACTACGGGCCCAATCGGTAGATTCATAGAGGAACAGTCACTTGTGGTTAAAACGTGTAAAGGATGCATTGTAATCACCGGATGCTCGCATCCAGGATTGGAAAAGATCTTGATCGAAGTCGAAAGATTTTGTGAAGTATTTGGAGTTTTGGGGGGATTTCACGGATTTGATAAGTTGTGGATACTTGAGAGATACGATTTTGTAGCACCATGTCACTGCACGGTATATAAGGAAGAGATACTCAGAATGCCAAACGCTAGGGAATGTTTTGCGGGATGTTCCTTTGAGCTTTAGATCTCTTAAAGCCCTTTCCAACGAAGTATATCTCTGAACTGTGCTTCCTTGAGGCTTTTGGTGAGTGAAACTTCTTGAATCTAAAGTATACCTTAAATTCGTTGAACAAATTTTGAATCTCCTCACCTTGAAAGACCTTAACGACAAAGTTTCCACCTTCCTTCAAAACCTCCCTCGCAATTCTGAATGCAGATCTTGCAAGATCTATCGAAATTAGATGATCTATTGTCCACTTGCCAGTTATCTTCGGTGATGCATCACTTAAGACAACATCAAACGTATCTCTAACAGATCTTATCTTTTCAATTGTTTCATCCTTGGTTATGTCTCCGATTATGAAGTGAACACCCTCAATGGGTTTCATCGGTTTCAAATCAACGGCAACGACCTTTGCACCAAGCTCTACGGCAACCTGACTCCAACCACCAGGTGAGGAACCTAAATCCAAAACCCAATCTCCCTCTTTTATGAGTTTAAAAGTTCTGTTCATCTGTAAGAGCTTGAAAGATGCTCTACTCCTGTAACCTTCCTTCTTAGCTTTCCAGTAGTAGTGATCTCTCCTATCCTTCATCTAATGAAGATATTATTCTGGCTCTATAAGCGTTCCTATCTCCTTAAAATCTCCCATTAAAACTCTTGATATGTTCTCCGGTTCACCTAAGAATACTATCGTCTTTATCTTGCTCCTCCGAATAATCTTTAAAGCCAAAAGATCTATCACAAAACTTCCACCAGCACGGTATTCCTGCCTTGAAACCATCTCTATAAGTTCACCAACCTTTATACTTTCAAATCTCTTTGCATTCGGATTCACCTTTGGATCTTCAGAATAAACCCCTCTAACGGATGTTGCATTTAAAAGGATGTCAGCATTCACAAACTCAGCCAAAAGCGCCGAGGTTGCATCAGTAGTTTGTCCTGGAAAAGTTCCACCCATCACAATGACGTTGTAAGACTTTGAAAGTTCGTATGCTTCAACGATATCCTTAGGAATCCTTTTGGGTGAAGACTTCAAAGCCGAAATCAGGAGTTTGGCATTCAATCTTGTAACATCTATTCCGATGTAATCGCAAAACGTATCGTTTGCTCCTAAACTTCTTGCAATGTTTATATATTCCCTTGCAATTTTACCGCCTCCAACGACTACAAAAACCTTATGTTCTCTAGCGATACTTTCGATCGCATCGGCAAACTTCCTCACTCTATTCGCGTTCAATTCAAACACGGATCCACCCAGAGATAAAACTATCTTCATATCGTAATCTTCAAGAAAAGTTTAAAAAACGATACGATTAAGACAATTAGGCTATATGGGGCCGTGGGGTAGCCTGGTTATCCTTCCGTCTTGGGGGGGCGGAGACCCGGATTCAAATTCCGGCGGCCCCATGAAAAATGTTTTAATATAATATTTTTAGGG
>CAZUUE010000186.1:0-2731 GCA_964623695.1 uncultured archaeon | reverse complement strand
AAATAATATTAAATAAATAATCCTTAACTTGGACTGCCAAATCAATCAAACTTCTTTGTTATATCCCTCCTCTTGGAAACTTTAACTTCACTTGTATCCTTTGAAATTAGCTCGTATAAGATTGCTACATCCTTACCCTCAGCTGGTCTGAGTATTCTACCCAACCTTTGAATGAACTCCCTTGATGAACCAGTCCCACTTACTATTATACCTATGTTGGCATCTGGAACATCTATACCCTCATCGAGCACTTGACTACTCACGATAGCTCTGAATCTACCAACCTTAAACCCATTCAAAATTTTTCTGCGCTCCTTAGCGTCTGTCTTATGGGTGATTGCCGGAATTAAAAATATCTTGGAGATCGTATAAACTAAGTCGTTGTAACGTGTGAATATTATTATCTTATCTCCCTTGTGCCTTTCTAAAAGTTCTTTCAAAATTCTTAACTTGTTCTTTGAGTTGAACGCAATTCTTCTAGCCTCTTCCCACGATCTCAAAGCTTCGTAAGCTTCCCTGTCTATTCCAGTCATCATAACTAACTGTCTGAAGTCTTCGATATCCTTCAACCTAATTCTCTTTGCATAATCTCTGAACTTCTTCGCTTTCAGATCGTAAAGCTTCTTTTCCTTCTCGGTCAGGGGAACCTTTATCTTCTCTACGACGTAGTTAGCTAAGTGTTTTCCAGCCAGATCCTTTGGCTTTAGTTCGTAAACGATTCCACCGACCAAATCAGGTAAAAGCGTATGCAAACCATCTTCTCTTTCGTAGACAGCAGTTAATCCCAAACGGTAAGGAGCTATGCTCATCTCAGCAATTTGTCTGTAACTTTCAGCTGGTAGATGGTGTACCTCATCGAAAACTATCAGTAGAAACTTGTCTCCCAATATCTCAGCATTTATGTAGGCAGAATCGTATGTCGTGACAGTTATTGGCTTGATCTCCTTCCTTCTACCTGTAAACTCTCCAACCTCACCAAAGAGTATCGACAGTTTGTCCTTCCACTGATCGACCAGTGCCAAAGTCGGAACAACGACAAGCGTTGAGACACTCAACCTCCTTATCACATCTAACGCCACGTAAGTCTTTCCAGCTCCTGTCGGTAATACAATCACACCCCTCTTATCGATCATCCACCTCTCAACAGCTTCAGCCTGATAATCCCTGAGCTCAACTTCAGCTTCAAAGTACGGACATGGAATCACGTTATCTCTGACATGATCTTCAATTTCCACTCCAGAATCTTTAAGGTAATTTAAGATGTCTCTGTATTTGTAGGCTAAAGCTCTGTAACAGTTCGATCTACTATCCCACTTGGCAAACGGGATATGAACATCACCTTCTATTCTTACAGTTCCCCTTTCGTACTTCAGTTGAGCAAACACATGACAGTAGCACAATGCTATATATATCTTAAACTAACTATTATCGTGCTACCCAAGGAACTGTTAGATGTCTATCGAATTAAAGGTAAGATATACCCCAAGTTCGCATGGAGCGATACGGAGTTGAGGTTAGCTGAGAAGGTCATTGATGTATACCAGAACTGTATAGGAAAGAATTACGGCTTTATCTTAGAGCAACTAAGAAGAATAGAAAACGCCGATAATTATAAGAAGGTCAGAGGTCTTGCAAAGATAGTTGAGAGAGAATGCGAATTTGAAATGTGCACACATCTAGATCCGCTTGCAGTTAGAACGTTTCTTTTTGAGAGAGGCTATGTTACAAAACTGAGCGAAAGAGAAGTCATCTTGAGAGAAGCAGCAGAGTACTTTGGAGTTTCGGTTGAAGAGATTGAGAAGGCAATGTTTGCAGATAGGGATGAGGAGAAGGTGTTAGTGAGTGTACCTGAGATAACTCCATCTAAGCTTGTGAAGAGATACAATCTCTCTCTACTGCAAACTTTAATTTTCAACTGTCTACGTTTGAGCTTCTGGATTTCGACGAATCATAAGGATGTTTTTCGAAAATTGAAGTTGCTCGGCTTGATGTACGAGCTTTACGATGAGGATGGTAAGTTGCTGACGGATGTAACTGGGACGGCTTCAATCCTCAAGATGACCCGTAAGTACGGAACTTCGATGGCCAAGCTAATTCCAGAAATTCTTAAGGCTCGGAATTGGTGGATCAGAGCTGAGATAGTTGACGAATACGAGAAGAGGATTTACATATTTGAGCTAACCGATAGAAAAAGAAATCTGTTCCCTTTGGATTACAGTTATGAAATAGAATTTGATTCATCTCTGGAGGAGGAGTTTTACAGGAGAATGAGAAACTTGGGATTTAAAGTAATCAGGGAACCTGGCATAGTCAAGGCTGGTAAATCAGCCTACATTCCAGACTTCTTGGTTAAAAGAAGTGATAAAGAAGTTTATATAGAAATCGCTGGATTCTGGACAGGAGATTACATCAAAAAGAAGTTAGAGAAGATAAAATCGGCTAACATACCTATCATACTGATAGTTAGAGAGGAGTTTGCACTGGATAAACCTAAGGGTGTTGCAGATATCGTTTTAATTAAAAAGAACAAGATTCCGTACGGTGAAGTTTTAAGAAGGATCAATAGTTTGCGGAGTGAGGTCACCCCATAGTGTAACAATGCAATCTTTTATTATCGAACTGACGGTGTGAATAGCGAAGCTAGTGGAATATATTGAGTGTGATATGGCTTTGGGAAGGAGGAAATGGCCCTGTCAAGACAACAATAAATTATAAATAGTAGGAATACAAC
>CAZUUE010000185.1:0-2746 GCA_964623695.1 uncultured archaeon | reverse complement strand
AGTTCATGGGTTTGAAAGGTGGAAGTGCTGGAATCTTCTGCTTTTCAGTTTTAACCTCAATGAACTTGTTTCCCAAAAGCTCAACTTCGACATTGTATGCCGTAAACAACATCTCCTCATTTCCAGAGAAGAAGCTTGCCTCATCTTTATCGTAGTAGTCAACCTTAACCCTCTTCGCCGGATTGTATATTACTATGTTCAAAACGTTCGTTCCCCTCTTAAGGTGATTTGAACCGACGATGTATGCCGTCACACTTGGTTTTTCCTCATAGCTCAACGCATACACTGGCATTATAAGTGTTGCAATCAGCAAGGCGATTGTGATCCTCATGTCGTAGCTTGAACAACGAAAGAATATTTATATTTTGCGGATAAATTTCGACATGGTTGTTGAAATCTTAAAGTCTTTTGGATTGAGTGAGTATGAAGCTAAAGCTTTGCTTGCTTTACTTTCAAAAGGTGTTTTAACGGCTAAAGAGATTTCAGAGATTGCAAAGATCCCTAGAACTTCAGTTTATGATGTGATGAATTCTTTGATCTCAAAGGGGTTGGTTGAAGCGTTTGGAAAACCTTTGAAGTTCAAAGCTTTGAGTTCTGAGGAGATAATCAACCTTCTAAGTAAAAAGGTTGAAAAGAATTTAGAGATTCTTAAGAGGGAACTTCCAAAAGTTGAGGAGGAGGTTGAGGAGGTTAAGGTTTACAGAAACGAGGTCGTAGTTGAGAAGTTGAAAGATCTCGTAATGAATTCAAGTGATATAGTTGCTCTGATAACGTTCATTCCAAGTTGGTTGGCAGATGTTTTAAATGAATCTAAAGCTAAAAAAGTCATAATAAGCTCAAATCCAGAAGTTGTAAATTCTTCAAAGACTTACAGGCTTTGGAAGGATTTTAACATCAGTCACGGTTTGTTGATATTCGACGACAGGATTGTAATATTCGTTTTCATGAACGATGAGAAGATCGGTATTTTAAGTGAAGGATACGGTGTCGTTCAGTTCTCAAAGATGTTGATAGATTCCTTACTTGAGGTGATAAAATGCTAGTTGACAGATTCGGAAGGCCTGTGAGGCACCTCAGAATCTCCGTAACGTCAAAGTGTAACATGAACTGCATATACTGTCACAAGGAGGGTATGATAAACGTTGGGGATGATATGAGCTTGGATGAGATTTCTGAGATATGTAAAGCGTTTCATGAGTTGGGTGTTGAGAAGGTGAAGATAACTGGAGGCGAACCTTTAGTTAGAAGAGACATAGTTGACATAATCTCTGAAATGCCAAAGTTCAAAGAGATCTCACTCGTAACAAACGGGTACTATCTCTCAAAGTACGCATACGAACTAAAAGAGGTTGGATTGGATAGGGTAAACGTCAGCTTGGATACTTTAAACCCAGAGAGGTACAAATTTATAACTGGTGTTGATGGATTGGATGAGGTTTTGAATGGAATTGAGGAAGCTTACAACTCTGGATTGACTCCGATAAAGCTAAACATGGTTGTTATGAGTATAAACGTTGATGAGATCGACGATATGTTAAAGTTCTCATCGAGTTTCAACAAGAATAGCATAAACGTCATACTTCAGCTGATAGAGCTCATCAAAAATGAAAGTTATCACGTTTCCCTCGAAGGGTTTGAGGAGAGATTCAAGAAGATTGCAAAGATGGTTATAAACAGGAGACTGCACGGAAGAAAGCAATACATATTTGAAAATAAGGCTGTAGAATTTGTCAGGCCTTTCCACGGTAAATTTTGCATGTACTGCACAAGGATAAGAGTGACTTCAGACGGAAAGATAAAACCTTGCTTGATGAGAGACGTTTATGTAGACGTAAGGGGACTGAGGGGAAAGGAACTGTTAGACGCGATAAAGGAAGCAGTTAGACTTAGGGAACCTTATACCATACATCTTTAAGCATGATCGCATCTTCTTCCAAATTTGGACTCTCAACTATGATGGTTCCATCGACATCAAAATCCTTCAGAGCCTTCAAAAGATCGATGTATTTAAAGTCCGAATCTCTTAAATTCACATGCCTCTTCTCACCCTTCAAACCGTACTCAACACCACTTACATGCATGTGCATGTTTTTTAAAGCTTCGCCACCCAAATACCTTTCAACGGTTTCAAGTATGTTACAAAACTCATCGTAGCTGTTGTAAGTTCCAAACCTCGCATGGATGTGACTGAAATCTATGCACGGAAGAATATCTAAATCTTGGCAGAGTCTAAGCGTCTCTTCAAGGTCACCGAACTGAGTTGGCTTTCCGGTCGTTTCCGGTCTGAGAATTACTCCCTTTTCATCTGCAAATTCTACGATTGGTTCAAGATTTTTCCTTATCCTTCTGTAAGTTTCCTCCTTTGAACGCTTCATGTAGTAACCCGGATGAAAGACGACATCCTTTGCAAAGACGCTACCGACTTTAACGCTCTCTTTTAACCTTTCAGAACTTCCCTTCAATTTGTCTCCCTCAGAGTTCATGTTGATGTAGTAAGGAGCATGAACGGAAAGTTTAACGTCAAGTTCATTCGCAACTTCCCTCACTCTCTCAGCAACTTCAAATCTCATTCTAACACCCCTAACAAACTGAACCTCCATAGCGTTCAATCCTATCTCTTTAATCGTTATTATTCCACCTACAGTAGATCTATCTTTGGAGGTGTTTGGGACTCCAGCTGTTCCAAATCTCATCTCAAACACATCAACTCCCAACTTAAAAATGTTGATCACATCGGTTAACTCAC
>CAZUUE010000184.1:0-2752 GCA_964623695.1 uncultured archaeon | reverse complement strand
GTGGAGCAAGGAAAGAAAGAGACCAGCATGGGACTATATTGAGAAAAAGAGAGAAAAGAAGGATCTAGAAGAAGAACAAAAGGAGGAAATCGAAGATATAATAGAGATCGTAAAAAGCATTGCTGGAAAGTATAGTGACTTCAAGTGGAATAAATGGGAAATTACGAGCATAGAAAAGATACGGGAGATTGCACTAGACTTCGAACAGAAAATAGCTTTAATGGTCAAAAAGCTGTTGCTGTCCTTAGTACTGAAAAAGCTGAACTATACAGTTAATCCTCTAAAGAAAACGAAGATTCCAGAAAAAAGAGTGAGAAAGGTTGTCGAAATTATCAGAGATCTCAAAAAACTACATGAGTTAGGCAAGAAGTGGGCAAACATATTGGGATATCCACCACTCTGGTTAATAGCTCTTGAAGCAGAGTACCTAAGATCGATAGGGTTTGCCAAATTGCACAGATGGTTGACAATGGAAGTTGGGGGCTTAGAACTTAGAGTATACCTAAGCTCATCTAAGGGAGATTACCTGATAAAGAGAACAATAGCGAACTATCCGACAAAGCTCGTAGGGAAAATAGGCGAGAAAATGGTGTTCGCAAAGAAAGTAACTGAGAAGAATAAAGTGCCAGTATGCCATGCGATCAGAGAAGTAGTGGTGGACGAGGAGATGAAAAGATACGTCAAGGTCGTGCTTACCAACAAAACTCGTACGAAGGAGTACGATATCCAAGGGGTCATAACTTGCTTAGGAGACCGGGAAGCGATGGAATTGCCAATATTGACAGTGGTAAATTACGTCCTAAGCGACGACGGAAAGCCTGTAAAGATCGTACTCACAATGGATCTTGCCGAATCACTTGAAAGTGACTCTCTTTAATTTAATTTTTTAGAAGGGGGCGGGAGGAGGAAGGAAGTCGGTAAAAAAATTATCGATAAACTATTTAAATTTTCTGTTCGGGTAGTATTGCTATCTTTGAGAAATCTCTAATCGTTTCACCGTTGATTTTAATTCCATTGATGATCGCTGAGATCATGCCTACTGAACCATCGACGATTGCAATCTTTCCAATTAACTCGTTTGGACTTGGTAATTTTAGAAAGCGATCTTTTAAGGCGTTTATGTATATCGTAGTCTCGACACAACCCGTAAATGTTTCTGGTGTAAAGTAGATCTTTCGCAGTAACCGCTTAAAACCACTCCTTAGCAATTCTGCGAGGCACTGAACTCTTGGATTTCGCATGAGAACGGACTTTAGATCGAGAGGTGTTTCTTGCAAATTATGAGTGATCTCAGCGATCGCGATTGGTGTATAATATCTGTTCTCGTTTACGAAGCTTTCAAGGGCTTTGTAGGGATCTTTAGCGAATATTATCTTGTGAGAGACGAAATTCGATCTAGTCCTGTAATCGATCTTGTAAGCCTTCAAACCGAACCACTTTTCGCTGAGCAGAATGTAAACACGGGCGTAGTGCCTAACTCTCGGATCATCATGCTCGATTAGATCTTCAAGATCGTATGTTCTAACAATGTATCCTAAATCGACAAACCTCCTTTTCTCACCGGTGAAGTTCCTCGCATAGTACGTGGTTTCTTCGCTCTCTATTTTGTTAAAAATTCTCCTTGCTTTCTCCAAATCTCTATGCAACCCGATTATGTCTGTTGGAAGTTCTGGATCCTTGACCAGTAAATTGTTCTTGTCCCAACTTTTGGCAAAAATCCCGTAAAGAACTTCGTTACTTTCTGTAAAGCACTTTACCAGATACGCGTAGTCTTCTTTTTGGTCAAGCACTACAAAGCGGGATAGGACAACGGGCCTACCGTCGTAGAAGTGCAGAACCTTCATTTTCTCACCTCCGCTGAGAAATGAGGTTAAAAGGCCTCTATTCTCGGTGCTATGATGTATTTAACTCTCAGCTTGCCTTCAGCGACGTCAAGAGTTAAGTCCACGGGCATGTTAGTTCCAAATCTTACTGTAGCAATGTCTCCAGGTGAAACGCACTTTAGGGCAGACGTTAGATATTCAAGCGAATACCTGGATGTTGCAGCTTCTCTGTTAAAATCTATGGGGTCCAGCTCACCTAAATGCATGGTTATCGAATCCGTTTCTCCTTCGGCCCTGACATAGAATCCACTTTCGTCCGTTAGAAATTCTACAGACTCAGCGATCTTGCCAGCCGATTTTAGAGCAGTTTTCAATAACATAGCGTTGAGCACGACTTTTGCGTTGAGTTTGAGTTCGGGAACCTTGGGAATTTTTCTAACAGCAGAGGGGTCAATCTTTGTAAGAGAGTATTCGAGGTTGCTTAGTTTAAATTTAATTAGAGAATCTTCGGTCTTTATCGAAACTAAGTCCTTCTTCTTGGCTAACTTGAGTATCTCGTGAACTCTTTCAATGTCTAATCCAAATACCTCATCCTTGTCGTAATCGAACGTTTCAAATGCCTCTTTCGGAATCGTTGCCATTATCAGGCACACGTTTGCCGGATCTACCATTCTAACGTCAACTACCTCCTGCTTCACGCTGAATAACGCATCGTGAACGAACGGCACGAACGCTGCAGTTAGATTTTTCAGCACTACACCCTCTACGACTCCTCTCATCGCTTGAAAAATGGAGTACGAGGGATACTTTGCTTAAATTACCAGTCTTTATTGCCAGCTTGGCTAAATGAAGATTTTGAGCAAGCTTAAACCATCCTTTCTTGTAAGTTAGGTCATATAGAAGGGAGCTAAACCTTTCCAGCTTGTCTA
>CAZUUE010000183.1:0-2757 GCA_964623695.1 uncultured archaeon | reverse complement strand
CCCTCCCCCTGTCCTCTTCAACGATTACCGTATGTTCAAACTGACTAACCAAACCCTTACTAACCTCGGCCAAAACCGGATAGGCCCTTAAAACTCCCTGTTTCACAAGTCTAGCAAGGATAACGTCTGAAACGTTTACCCAGCGTCTTGCAAATGGTAAAGTCTTGAACTCCTTAAACACGTATTCAACAAACTCCCTCTCCTGCTTAAGCCTAAGTTTCTTCACCGCAACGAGCGAGAATATTTCACACTCTCCCCTTTCGGAAACTTTACCAACTCCATTTGTCGCGAAGGGTTCTATCGCTATAACCATTCCCTCCTTAAGCTCAACACCCTTATCAACTCTCACGTTGTATATTGTCGGAGGTGCGTGAGCCAAGTAAGGCTCCAATCCGTGACCGGTTAAATTAACGACTGGCCTGAATCCAAACTCTTTGATTGTGTCTTCAATGACAGCGCTTATCTCAGCCGTATTGACGCCAGCATGAACGACCTCTATGGCGTTCTCAAGCGCCCTCTTGGCACATTCAACCAAATCGTCATGGTCACCCAGATCTACGGTTATTGCAGTATCTGCAATGTATCCGTCGATATGTGCGCCCATGTCAATCTTAACGACATCTCCTTCCTTGAATACCCTATCATCGTCCTTCTTTGGAGTAAAGTGAGCAGCATCACTGTTTATAGATACGTTGCATGGAAAAGCTGGCTTCCCACCTAACTCTATTATTCTATTTTCGACAAACTCCGCAACATCCAATATTCTAACTTCTGGCTTAACGAGCTTGACAACATCATCCTTAACGATTTTAAGAATTTTTCCAGCCTTCTCATACTTTTCGAACATCGCCAAATCGTCGACGGATGTTAAAAATACGTTGTGGTTTCACAGTTAATAGTTTAAATGATTGGTGATCTTGATGGGATAACTTCAAGTTGCTTTTAATGGAATGCTGCCAAATTTATTTACACATGTCAACTTGTCATATGGGTGTCGACATAGGTGAGTTGCTCGATAAGGATGTCGTCGATATGGAGTACTTTTCAGGAACTAAAGTTGCAATAGACGCCTATAATACTCTGTACCAGTTCCTGGCGACGATAAGACAACCCGATGGAACTCCTCTGAGGGATTCACAAGGTAGAATAACTTCGCACTTATCTGGAATACTCTACCGTGTCTCAAACATGGTTGAGATTGGTATAAAGCCCGTATTTGTCTTTGACGGTGAGCCACCAGAATTTAAGAGGTTGGAGATAGAGCATAGACGTAAAATAAGGGAAGAAGCTGAAAGGAAGTGGAAGAGAGCATTGGAATTGGGATTGGCCGATGCAAGAAAATACGCTCAGCAGGCTGTGAGAGTTGACGAATACGTAGTCGAATCCGCAAAAGAGATCCTTAGACTCATGGGTATTCCAATCGTTCAGGCACCGAGTGAAGGTGAAGCTCAAGCTGCCTATATGGCTAAGGAAGGTGATGTGGACTTCACCGGTAGTCAAGATTACGACTCACTTCTGTTTGGTAGCCCAAAGCTTGCAAGGAACCTGGCGATAACGGGTAAACGTAAGTTACCGGGAAAAAATGTCTATGTAGAAGTCAAGCCAGAGGTAGTGATGCTCGAAAGCAATTTGAAGAGATTGGGAATTACGAGAGAACAGTTGGTAGACATAGCTCTACTGATAGGAACTGATTACAACGAAGGTGTCGAGGGGATAGGCATAAAGAAAGCGTATAAGTATATCAAAGTTTATAACAACATATTTAAGGTTTTGAGAGTTCTTAAAATTCAACCGAAGGAACCGATAGACGAGATAAGAGAATTCTTCTTGAATCCACCCGTGACTAAAGATTATGAGATCAAATTCGAGAAACCGGATGAAGATAAGATAATAGAGTTTTTATGTGAAGAGCATGACTTCAGTAGGGAGAGAGTTGAGAAGGCCGTTGAAAAGCTTAAAGCGATTAGGGGAGATCAGATGACACTTGAAAGGTGGTTTTAATGCATGAACAAGCCGATATGGAAGTATCTTTTGGAGTAATCACAATTTCCACGTCTCGTTGGGAGAGATACGGATACATCAGAGGGGTTGATAAGATACCCGAGGATGACAAGTCTGGAAAATTTTTGGTTGAGGAGTTAAAGGCGATCGATTACATGTTGATCCCAGACGACAAAATTGTCATTGCAAGATGCGTTCTTTCGATGTTGAAAGATGTTGATGTCTTGGTAACGACAGGCGGAACTGGAATAGCTCCGAAAGATTTGACGATTGAATCTGTAAGGCCTTTGGTTGATAAGGTAATCGACGGTTTCGGTGAACTTTTCAGATGGCTTAGTTATCAGGAGATAGGTGAAAGAGCAATGCTTAGCAGAGCCTTTGCCGGAGTCATAGATGATAAAATCGTTTTTTGTTTACCTGGATCCTTGAACGCCGTTAAACTTGGTGTTAGAATAATAAAATCTCAAATAGGACACATCGTCGCTCACGTATCGAACCGTAACTTTCATAAGCATGGAAGAGAATAGCTTTCATAAGCGGGGGTTGCCGAGCCAGGAAAAGGCGCGGGGCTTAAGACCCCGTCCCGTAGGGGTCCGCGGGTTCAAATCCCGCCCCCCGCACTACGCAAATCCCTTATAATTCCTCACACCTAGACAACTCAATACTTCCTCTAATTTCCTTTCTATTATTTCCTCAGGCATTCTTTCTGAATTGGATTTTCGGCTAACTTGATCAATTTGTTGGCTAACTTTCGCT
>CAZUUE010000182.1:0-2769 GCA_964623695.1 uncultured archaeon | reverse complement strand
CTCTCTGAGTTTGAGGCTCGCCCACCCATAAAGCGAGCGAGGAGCATCTTGGAAGGCTACTGACTCTCCACTCAAACGATTCTTGCGACGCTTATTTCCCCTCTTTTTCTTTTTTCAAATCAACCTCTCAAACTCGTGGTCTTTCAATCTCTATGCATCTTCTCAGGATTCTGTGCTTAAACCAGCTCTCTGGAAGCTTGAGTTTTTCTATTCTGCTCTTATTCTTTGCGATGTAATCGTTGATATCCGGCTTTGCCTTAAGAGCTCCCTCGATCTCTTGAACAACCACCTTCGCTTCAGTCAGGTCGTTTCTACTGAGTGCATCTTTCAACCTCTCTATATATTTGTCATCAACACTTTTGAACAGTTTCGCCTCCATGTAAGCCACCTCGAACTCCCTCTCTATACTCTCGATTTCCTCGCTGCAATCAGGACAGTATATGTTTCTTCCTATGATGCGAGCACCTCGCTCAAACTCTTTCCCGCAAGCCGTGCATTTATACATTTTTACCACCTCCTAAGCTGATCCGACACAGCGAAGATGACCTCCTCTGTCTCCAACAATCAATTCTACTCTATTATCTTTATTTATATCGGCTACTAATATCCCCATGCTCGGATAACCTGTGAAACCATCCGTGTAATCCCACTCTTCATTGCCTGTTTCGGCATTAAGACAAAATAGTCTTGTGGATGCATCATATCTTAATACTTCGAGAGTTTCATCGTTATCTATATCGCATACTGGAGGAATGCTGAAGGCGTTCTCCGCAACTGAAGGTGCAACTGTCCATACAGTATTTCCATCTTTATCTATACATCTTGTCTCTCCATATTCATCTGCCCAGATCACTTCCTTCGCATTATCTCCGTTCATATCCCCACAACTTTGTCCTGCGTCCTTAGTATCATAACCTAAGTGGTTTGCCCATATCAGAGTTCCATCTATCGCATTTAAACATATATGGTCTCCTACGTCACTGTCTGTGCCAACGAAAACTTCCAATACACCGTCATCGTTTATATCTTCCACGCAATTATACCCTCTGCACTCTTCGCTTCCCGTGTCGTAACTCCAGAGCACAGTCCCATCGTGTTTGAGGCAATAGAACGTAGTCGGCGGCGAATTTAACCCACATCCTACTAAAATCTCAAGATAATCATCACTATTAACATCTGTTACTGTTAGACCTGCAGTTACTGGAAACCCTATGTTATAAGACCATTTCAGATTTCCGTTTTTATCTAAGCAATAAACATAACCATCCGCACTCCCCATTACAACTTCAGAGTCTCCATCGTTATCTATGTCTGCGATATGGCAATAGCCCGCGTCATCAGTAGCAACATCGCTCGACCAAAGCTGCTCTCCATCTCTGTTAATAAGGTGCACAGCGCCCGCAGTGTCTGGAGCAGCCATCTCGAGCTTACCATCTCCGTTTACATCAGCAGTGTTACCGATACAAGGGGTATAGCAACTACTGGTCATAGAAAAACTCCAGAGGAGAGAACCTTCGCTTGAACGACAATCCACCGAATTGTTATAGACACTGTATAAAACTTCCAACTCATCATCGTCGTTTATATCGAGGCATATACAAGGCACAACCACATCAGAGGCATCGTAACCCCACAGGGTTGCTGGCGATGAAATCCTTCCTTTATATTCTGGTTTATAGTTCCGTTTTTGAGAGTCAAATCCAATCATCGGCCATGGAAGAATTAGGATAATTGTTCCCTCTATTTCGTAAGAAGGCTCAGGCTCTACGTATTTCCGAACCAAGACCCAGTCTATCCATAGTTTTCCCGGAGCATTTCCACTCAATTGAAGGAATATTTTATGAGGTGAGGTAGGAATATTTGTTGTATGTTCTGCTATTTTTGCACGGTTCTTTGTAAAGATTACTTTAGAATCTCCCGCTCTCTTAATTCCCCAGATATTCCAGACACCTGCGTCTGGCCAATAAGAACTTATATCAGTAGTTGTGGAAGCTCCATCATAAGTCTCTGCTCTCTTTGTTGGTGTGTTATAGTGTCTGCAAATCCTATTACGTTCACTTGTATCAATTGTGCCTAGCCAGTAAAAGTCACTATCGTTTTGTGGTTGAGCACGAACTTCAAGTATAGTATTTAACGGACAAACATCACTCAATGTTGCCACCTGAGTATTTGTGTCACCTGCTGTAGGCTTCAAAATACTATCTTCAACCCCTACACTTCCTGCAAGAACTTCCCATTTACTTGTATCTAACTCCGCCCCTTCAAAATCATCAAAGAACTCAAAAACAGCATCTCCATCACTCGCATCCGTAATCTCCTCGTTACCGTAGTAGAGATAAATCTCCACCGTGCCGTTTGCAGGAATTGAAGGCACTTTCACCCATACTTTTGCACTCTCATTAACAGCATCCCACTCCTCGATCCAATAACTCAAGAGATTTCCGTTTGCATCAGTGAATCTTATGTCTTCGCCGTTTGCCTGAGTGCGAGAGAAATCAAAGTTCGTGCTGTTGAGTTCTATGAGGACTTGATAATCAGTCAAATCTGAGCCTGATTGCTCCGTAATCGTGACCTTACGAGCATAATCTTCAACAAAACCGAAGGATATGTAACTGCGATGATGGACATCAAGCAGCGGATATATCTCCTCTTGCTTTGTGGATGAAAAGTTGTTGTATATGTCCGCAGCCTTAGCAACAGCCATAGCATCAAGAATGTCCGCAGCCTTACTCACACTCACATAGTTCAGAATCTGAGCTGCCTGCGCAA
>CAZUUE010000181.1:0-2782 GCA_964623695.1 uncultured archaeon | reverse complement strand
ATATATTGGAAATTCGTATTTTCCAGGTTTTGTTATGTTAAGTGTAATCTTCTTCGTTATAGCCTCATTTGGAGCTATTGGATTTAGTCGTTCAGTGTAGTTTAAGTATTCGAGTGTTGGAGTTATGGTTCTATCTCCAACATTTCTAACAGTTACTTCGATTTGAATCTCTCCAGGATCGTAGTATTTCTCATATCTTGTTGTGATCAAAGCACCTTCAACCTCTCCAACACCTACCTTAAACGTCTTCGAAACCTCTGCAAGTTTGATATTTCCAATCGTGAAGTAAACTTTTATTCTTTTCAATCCCATTTCGTTGCACTTAAACTGATAGATGTAAGATGCGAATGATTGGTTGTCTACGAATTTCCTAAATGTTACGTTTTCCTCTGGTATAAACGTAAATAACACTCCCGTTACATTTTGATTTGCGTTTAAGGTTACTGTTAAGTTAACAGTCTCATTGATGTTATATGTAGTTTTGTCTAATGTTACATCAAGTGTAACAATTGGACTTGTGCTCTTTATCTGGAAAACCTTTGGCGTCGGATTGTAGACTACAACTTTAGCATTCTTAATCGATGTAAGAACAGAATGATCTTTTGTGTATTCAAAGCCAATTATCCTTCCATCTGGCGAAACAACTATTACGACGTTACCTCCACTTAAGTAAACCCTGTTGTCCTTTAGATACGCTACTCCAGCAGATTCAGATCTTATTGCCTCAATAACGTTGTAGTGCATCCCGTTTATGTATTCTGCCGACCATGCGGTAGATGCGTGTATTCCTGCCGTTATTACTGCTGGTGAAGCGTACATTATTTTATTTGAAATTTCAATGTATTCCATGACAGCCTTGGCAATGGCTACAATTACGGGAATGACCTTTATCTGTGGCTTATCCGGTGGTGTGTGTTGTATCAGAACATTATAATATGCTGGGATTGTTAGAATTGCATTTGCGTCAGCCCACATAACATCGGCTAAATCCCAAGGAGTGACTATAAATCCTAGAATCTTACAATTTCTGGCTTTTTCATTCTTCTCGTATAAGTAATTCAGAGACGGTTGTAACTTGGTGATCCAAACATCGACTGTATACACAGGCTTATACCTTGTGTTTTTAATCGCTTCTTTTCCGAATTGGATGTATTTTTCAGCGTTTCCGCTGATTATAGATATCTTCTCTAACTCTTTAGTCCTTTCGTCTATTTCGTCATATTTTTCAAGGAAGTATATTCCAAACACAGCCCCTTTAAATGCATCATAGATCCCAAATCCCCTTGCTATAAAATCTTCGACAGTTGTAAAGAAGTTACCCAAAGAATTCTCGGCAAAATCATCGGCGCAATCCTTAAAGGATTCTGCGTATTTTTTATTTTGTTCAGATAACTTTTTCATGAACTGCTTTATCTGATCACTGTAACTGGCTTTTATCTTGTCTTCTAAGGATTTAACAGCCTTATTTGCTATAAATCCAGTAATGTAGTGTTCACCAGTTTTTATGTATTCTGTAGCTGTGTCTTCAGATATGGATTCCATAGTTTCTTTACACACCCTTCTCAGATCTTCAAGTTCCTTTATTAGATTTTGATCGATTTGTTTGTAGATGTATACCGATTTGGTTACGGTTGCACCGTTGGCAGAAATTTTGATGTTGTAACTGCCGACCAATCCTTTGGTGTCAAATGTGAACGTCAGATCTCTTCCATACTTTTCCTTTACGATTCCATTAAAATCTACCCTTACGTTTGTGTTTTGTTTCGTAACAACACGAACAACGAGGCTTAAACCCGATGCAATCTTTTCGGGAATCTCGATCTTTTTGATTACGCTTTCAACCTTGATCCTTAATCTCTTGGTGGATTTTGCTCCTTCGTTGTCCGTTACCGTTAGTGTTACGGTGTATTCTCCAGTCATTGAGTAGGTATGGGTTGGGTTTTGTTCTGTTGAGGTATGACCATCTCCAAAGCTCCAGAGGTATGAGATTATATAGCCGTCTGGATCGTAGGATTCGGATGTAAATCTAACCGTTAACCCCTTTACATTGTAACTGAAATCAGCAATTGGTTGTTTGTTTTCCGACGGGATTCCTCTCTTTGGTATGAGATCAGTTGTTAGTAGTGCATCTTCGTTGCTTATGAAGATGTTCGTGATCGGTGTGATTTTTGTGAGAATCGAAACGCTTGAAAGTTTTTTGTTAAGGACTGCGTCTGCGTTGCTCAAGAATATATCGATTATGGGTTTCGACTTTGTAGCTATATGAACATCCGATAGATGCGAGTTTAAAGAAGAATCTTCATTACTCATAAAAATCTCTTTTATAGGTGATGATATTGTTTGAATATTTACCGTATGAAGACTCCTTTTAAAGCTCGCTTCTTCGTTGCTCGTGAAAATTTTCTCTATGGGCTGAGATCGTGTTTGAATCGTAACATCAATGAGGTTGTACTGTAGTATAGCATCTTCGTTACTTATGAAGGGTGTTGTCAAGGGTGTTATCTGTGTCTGGACGCTTACGCTTGAAAAATTTGCTCCGTATTTTGCATCCTCTCCGCTTATGAAAATCTCCGCCGATGCAACCTGAATTGAGATGAGAATTAAAAGAGGCAAAAGAAAAGCACTTATCCTCATTTGATCACCTAAGCTTCCTTAAACTCATGGAGACTTGTAGATTAACACCGTTGCAAATCCCGCTGAACCAGAATCAGGATTCCAATCTCTATAGTAGATTTCCAGCGTATGCGGTTGTCCAACACTGAAGTCTTCTTCGATGTCATAT
>CAZUUE010000180.1:0-2783 GCA_964623695.1 uncultured archaeon | reverse complement strand
ACCTATAAAAGATGAACATCAATTTTATTAAGAAAGTCTATGAAAGTGACCCTATCTGATATATAGATGGATGATTGATCTTCTGTTCAGAGATGTTGAATTCAGAATGATTCCAGATACTGAGCGCGTTAAACAGATCGAATTTCAAGTTCCACTTTATCTTGAAGATCTTAAAAAAATCAGATCTCATGAAGGCTTTAAGAGAAATCTTCAAGTGCAAGTTGTACGTTGTCTGGAATTTGAATCACGAACTTAAAAAGAAATAGAGGAAAACTCTAACCACCCCTCTTGGCCTTCTTCACCTTAAGCTTCTTCAACCTTATTATGTTCTCTCTGTCCATCTCCTCAAGCTTGAAAGATATGAACTTTGCAGTCTCCTCCATTCCAGGAATTATCCTATACTCTAAAGCGTTGACCCTCCTTTTAACTCTGTCGATCTCTTCGATCAACCTCCTTACAGTTGTCTCTATCTCCGCAACCTCAAGTATGGCATCCACAAGCTCCTCGTAAGCCTGAACAGCTTCATCTATCCTTGCGGTTGTCCCAATTACTCCGTATTCTCTCTCAACAACGCACTTCACAATCTTCTCCTCCCTTCTTATAACTGGAACAACTACTCCCATTATGTTCTTCCTATGCATGACAAAAGTGGGCTCACACTGTCTCGATAATGCGATCGATCTTATCGTAACTATTCCATCAACCGCGGTTGCCAAAGCCAGCTTCTGCAAAGCCTTCTCATACTTGTCAGCCATTGCACCGATCGTCCTCTTTGCCTCTTCAAGGAGAGATCTGAACTCAGTTATAAGGCTGTCTCTCTTCATCTTGAGTAGCTCATGTCCTCTCTTAGCCATCTTGATCTTTCTCTTCAGCTTTATCAACTCCATTCTGGTTGGCTGAACCTTAAAGACCGTAGCCATGGTATCACCAAGAACGAAACAAAAAATAAAAATGAAGTTACTTCTTTGTCAATTCAGCCTCAGCCTTCTCCATCTCTTCAGCTGTTTTCACTTCTGGTGGCTTCTTTCTGTACTTCGGATGATACTTCTCGATGAAGTGCTTCTCTATCTTAACCAGTTCCCTTTCTGGAAGCATTGCAAGCAGCTCCCATCCCAGATCCAACGTGTAATCTATGTCTCTGTCCTCGTACTTACCCTGATTAAGCCATCTCCTCTCGAATTCATCAGCAAACTTCAGGAACTTCCTGTCCCTCTCAGACAAAGCCTCTTCACCGACGATTGCAACCAAACCTCTGAGATCAACACCCTCAGCGTAAGCTGCGTACATCTGATCGTTCCACTGCTTGTGATCGTCTCTGGTCATTCCAGGTCCAATTCCCTCCTTCATGAGCCTGCTGAGGGATGGCAGAACGTCAATGGGTGGATATATTCCCTTCATGTGTAACTCTCTGCTAAGAACAAGCTGTCCCTCTGTAATATAACCAGTTAGATCTGGGATTGGATGGGTTATGTCGTCTGCTGGCATCGTCAGGATCGGGAACTGTGTTATGCTACCTTTCTTACCTCTTATTCTACCAGCTCTTTCGTAGTTGGTTGCTAGGTCTGTGTACATGTAACCCGGATAACCTCTCCTTCCAGGAACCTCTTCTCTCGCAGCGGAAATCTCTCTTAGAGCTTCACAGTAGTTAGTCATGTCGGTTAGAATAACCAAGATGTGATAGTCGTATTCGAAAGCTAAGTACTCTGCAGCAGTTAAGGCCATTCTGGGTGTTATCAGTCTCTCAATGGCCGGATCGCTTGCAAGGTTCATGAAAACTACAGCCCTCTCCAAAGCACCTGTCCTCTCGAAGTCCTTCATGAAGTAGTTTGCCTCTTCGAACGTTATACCCATAGCTGCGAATACGACGGCAAACTCCTCTTCCTTTCCAAGAACCTTAGCCTGTCTTGCAACCTGCAAGGCTATGTCGTTATGTGGTAAACCAGAACAGCTGAATATAGGTAACTTTTGACCCCTTACGAGCGTGTTCATCCCATCTATCGCAGATATTCCAGTCTGAATGAACTCTCTCGGATAAGCCCTGGCAGCTGGATTTATGGCCGAACCTACTATGGGTCTTCTCTCCTCTGGAACAATCCTAGGACCTCCATCGATAGGTTCTCCTCTACCGTTAAATATTCTTCCAAGCATGTCTGGTGAACAGTCCAACTTTACTATGTCTCCCGTGAATCTGACTGCACAAGATCTGTCCATTCCTCTCGTTCCTTCAAAAGATTGAACGACAACTATATCCTTAGCCGTATCCAAAACCTGACCCTTTCTAACCGTTCCATCTGGCAAGGTTATCAAAACGAGTTCACCGTAGCTAACTGGTTCTGTCTTCTCAACAAAAATTAAAGGTCCAGCAATATCCCTAATCGTTCTATACTCCTTAACACCACCCTCCGTTACCATATCAACCACCCAAAAGGTTCTTCTTAATCTTCTCCAAAGCCTCCTGAAGCCTTGGCTTGTAATCTTCGAAGTACTTCGACTTCATGAACTCATCCTTACCTTCAACGTTCTCTATCTCATCTATGGTCCTTCCAAGCTCAAGGGCTCTGTAGAATATGTCATTTAACTCCTTAACAGCCTTCATCATGTCGTACATCTTCTCAAGTGAGCAGTACGTATCGACTTCATGGTATGCATATTGCAACAGTATGAAGTCTCTGATGTATCTCGCAACCTCCAAAAGAACCCTCTGTCTGTCCGGCAAAGCATCCTTTCCAACGAGCATGACTATCTCTTGCAAGTTCGCCTCTTCCTGAAGGACCTCCATCATC
>CAZUUE010000179.1:0-2787 GCA_964623695.1 uncultured archaeon | reverse complement strand
TTAACTTTATCTTTCTGCCTCGATATGTAGATCCAGATCATTTACGATACTCACCGCCGGATGACCGCAGAGCCAGGTCACAAATTCAACAGCTTTATCGACCGCATCTTGAGCACCGATCTCACCCAATATCCTTGCAATGACGTAACAAATCTCCGCTAACGAGATTGAGGGTAACAGTATCTCTATCTTACCGAGAGAGTCTATTATTGCTCTCGCTTGCCTGTGATACGGTGATTTTTTATCAATATAATCTATAAAAACTCCTGTATCAACCGTTATCCTTAACACCAATATCCCCCAGCAACTTTCTTATCTTTTCTTCACTTTTCCTTTTAACTTCCTGTAATATCTCTCCCGATCTCTCTCCAAGTTCAACGAATATCTTCGGCAACTCTGGTGTTGGTTCGAGGATTATCCTCTTACCCTTAATGCTAACATTTAAAATCGTCCCAGGCCTAATTCCAAGTCTCTCTAATCTTTTTAGGTATAACGATCTGACCTCTGGATGATACCCTTATCCTAGTCACAGATTTTAAGTAGGTTACCGTCGTCACTTAAATCTTACTCAACCTCACGTTTCCGGACCTCTAACCTGAAGCTCAGCTATCAAAATAGGGGCGATAAACGTCGATCATCTTAATCTGTCTGATGAAGCTTAAAGAGAGTACATATTTTAGCGGAACATGGATTAATGGGAGATGATTGGGCCCGGAGTTCGAGTCCCTCCGCCTCGTGAGTGCTCTGAAATTTTATTCAAGATCTCGGGGAGATTAATTTCTGAATATCTCGAATACAGACGATCAAGATTGAAATCAGAAAATCTCTGTATTGGATCGATAAAGTCATGCGAGAATTTCTAAGATTTTCTAAGGGTGAAATTAGCCGAGAAGCGATCATGCGATTTCAGAATTGGTATAAATTCCACTACGATTACGAGGCTCAGCGTAAGTTTCACACGAATTTAGGTAACTTTCTCGAATGGTTAAGGAAGAGAACGGGTAATGATAGCTTTTTAAAGCTTAAAGAGTTGCTGGAGCCACCAAAAAGATTCGAAGAAAATTAATCCGATCATTTTAAGGGAGGAAGATGTTAAAAACGTCATTAGGAGGAGAATATGGCGCAGCAACCACAGACCATTCTGATCGCTGCCGTGCTGTTCGCATCCTACACGGGGCAAAGACCTCAATCAACGATTGGAAAGATAACCTTTCTGGAGCTAAAAGAAGCTTTAAATCGATCATGAATTCCTGAAGATAAAGATAAGGAACGATTCCCTCATTGGGTGCCTATTCATCCCGTTCTTCGCGAATGGCTTGAAGCATATATTTCTACAGCTAAAGATTTAAGAGCTAAAGCCTTTCCATACGACCCGATCAGAAAAGCCCTTAGCGACCTTAACGTTAGAGCTATCAATACCGGAAAAGATCGCATTTTCTCACTTTAGAAAGTTCTTTGAGCAGATGTGCAACAATATTCTCGGAGTTCATCCTGGACTGGGAGATTATATTATGGCGCATAACACAGGAAGCTTGGATGTTCAAAGCTATGATGGAAAGTTACCTTCAGAGATCTATGAGCAATACATGATCGCATGGAAGGATGTCAATCTCGTGCCGGAAGAGGTTATAACTAAGGCTCTAAAAAGAGGATGGAAAATTAAAGAGGAGTTTCTAAAGGATGGACTCCTATACTTCCTTTAGAGGTGGTAAAAATGGAGGTCGCTGAGATAGGGCCAACGTTTTAGATGGTTTAGAGGATTCAGATGTCAACACATGGAGGGTGGTTGAAATGGTAAAGGTTGTTAAAGCGGTGTATGAAAACGAGATTTTCAAACCGCTTGAAAAAGTGGATTTAAAAATAGCGGAAGAGTGAGAATAGAGATAAAAAGGGTTATCTTTGTGGATGCTCAGAAGCTTAAAGACGAATTAAGATTAAGCTCTTCGAAGCTTAATTTAGGTGATTAAGATGGTTAGGGAGATAGAAGTGGTTTACGAGAACGGGGTTTTCAAACCTTTAAGGAAGGTTGAATTCAAGGAGGGAGAAGTTCTAAGGGTGGAGATTAAGGGAAAAATAGTAACAGACAGGTTTTATGAAAAGCTTGAGAGGCTGAAGAAGAAGGTTGAGAGAGTTGAAGGAGCTTACAAAGTTTTGGAGGAAATGAGAGATGATCGTTATTGATACGTCGGTCTTCATCGATTCACTCTTTGAGAAGAATAAAGAGAGATACGAAATTGCAAACAAATTCTTAGCTAAGATTAGAGGATTAATAGTTTACGTTCCCAGAGTGTTCTTAATTGAGCTTTTATCAGTTGCAAAAAGATTGGGTATGGATGTAACCAAGGAAGAGGTCATAGATCTTACGTCGGATTTTGAAGTAATTCCAGAAGATTCGATATTTGAAATTGCTCTTGAAATAACTGAAAAAGTTCATCCGAGAGCTATAGATTCATACTTCATAGCAACTGCAAAACTAACAGACTCAATATTAATTTCAAACGATAAGAAAATGGTCAATAACGCAAGAGCCTTTAAAATTGAGTCCTATTACCTGATTGAGGAGATTGATGAAGTTCTAAACAAAATTGAGAGTTTAAGGAGGTGATTGTTGGTTAGATAAGAGAGGTGATGTTTATGCAGTTCTATAAGGAGACCGAGTTTAAGAGGGTTAAGCTAAACGGTATGAATGTTGAGATTCCCAAGGATTGGGAGGTTGTTAGACTTGGGAATTATGCAGACATTATTATGGGACAATCACCACCATCCTTTACCTATAATACGGAAGGA
>CAZUUE010000178.1:0-2862 GCA_964623695.1 uncultured archaeon | reverse complement strand
AAGGTTATACAGCAAGTTAAGTATAGGTGTCTGACGGTTCTCTAATTCTAATTTGAAGTTCATAAGCATGTTTTGGTATGATTATATAATAAATGCTTTTCGTTCACACCGTCAGTTCGGAATTAAGGAAAAATCGGTGGAAAATCCAAACCTAATTTCTCATCCCACCCCATCATGACGTTCATGTTTTGAACTGCCTGACCACTCGCACCCTTAACCAGATTATCTATCGCAGAAATTGCGACTACTCTATCTTCACCCAGAAATACAGCAACGTCACAGAAGTTGCTACCTCTAACGTAACTAAGTTTAACTTCATCTTGAATTCTAATGAAGTAGCAGTCTCTGTAAAAGTCCTCATAGATCTTTTCAGGATCTTCGATGTCATGCTCTAAAAATGCGTGAGCGGTTGTTAGGATACCTCTTGAACCTGGAAAGACATGCGGTGTGAACGAAACCTTAACATCTTCTTTAAATCTTCTCAGCTCTTGAATTATCTCGTAATAATGTCTGTGATTTGTAACCCTATATGGAACTACACTCTCATGTAGATTTGGATAGTGCGTAAAATCAGTAGCCCTCGCACCAGCACCAGTTATACCACTCTTACAGTCAAAGACTACCCTATCTATAAGCTCAGCAATCGGTGCAACCGCCAATACACATCCAGTTGGATAACAGCCTGGATTTGCAACCATATTTGCCTTAGCAATCTCTTCCTTATGAATTTCGGTCAATCCATAAACAGCTTCAACAAATCTCTCATGCTTCAAACCGTAAACCTTCTCGTAAGTCTCTCTATCAAGTCTGTAATCTGCAGAAAGATCAACAACTTTTATACCAACTTCTAAGAGATCTGGAACGTAATTCATAGCTTCTCCATGTGGAACTGCGGTAAAGACGATTTCACATTCATCGAGATTTTTTATATCTGGCTCTACGAACTTCAATTCGTAAAAACCCTTCAGATATCTGTGAACCTTCCAGACCTCCTTTCCAACCAACCTTCTTGAAGTTACAACCGTAACATCAACCTTGGGATGGTTGTAGAGAAGTCTTAGGAGTTCTCCGCCTGTGTATCCAGTCCCACCAATTATTCCAACGTTCATGCACGCCAAACGTCAAAGAGATAGATAACCTTTATCTAAATGGTTCAAGTATGTCCTGGCTCCAACGTGCTGAATACAGAGTGAAGCTAAATAGTTTCCAAGCTTTGCACAGTCCTTCAAGCTTTTACCCTTTAGGTATCCGTATATGAAACCTGTGTTAAATGCATCACCGGCTCCAGTTGTATCGACGACCTTAACATTGTAAGCACAAACCTCAAAACTCTCCTTCCCATCTGTAACGTAGCAACCCCTCTCACCCCTTTTAACAACGACGACATCGCATAAATCCAAAAAAAACTCAGCACCATCCCTGTAATCCAAACCCGTCAAAAGTCTAACTTCCATCTCGTTTGGCATGAATAAATTTGAATTTTCTATCAGAGGTTTTATCTTTCTAAATCCTATCTTTGCATAGACACTTCCAGGATCGAAGCTTACGATCCCATCAAACTCTTTAACAAGTCTCTTCTGAGATTCAAAGGAATCCCAGCTGACCTTGCAAACGAAGGAAGAGAGATGTAAAAGTCTGTATCTCCTCACATAATCCAAATCTATCTCTTCATATCTTATCGTGTCATTTACGGATGGATCGAGAAGTATAGCTCTGTTTCCCATTTTATCAACGAATACTATCGCACATCCTGTTCTACCATTGGAAACTATCACGTTTCTCGTATCTACATGCTCCTTCCTCAGTTCATCTATCAAGAATTTACCGTCATCGTCCCTACCAACCTTACCGATGAAACCAGTCTTTAAACCAAGCCTCGAAAGTCCTACGATCGTATTCGCAGAGCTCCCTCCAGCATGAACCTCCACGTTTAAGACGTAAGATTCCTCCTCAACCCTTGGTATCTCGTTCACGATGTAGACTTTATCCACGTTCAAAGCTCCAAAACCTATCGCATCCACAACACTTAAATTGCAAAGATGATTTTAACCTTATGGGTGTGATAATAATAAACTTCAAGGCTTACGCCGAAGGTTCTGGCAAAAATGCGATAGAAATTGCGAAGGCCGTTTTGTATGTTTCTGAAAGAGTTGACGATTACATTGCGGTTGCACCAAACTTCTTAGACTTAACTGAGATCGTAAAGTTAGGTGTGGACGTTTACGCACAGCACGTTGACCCCATAGACTTCGGTAGTCACACTGGCAGAATAACTGCTGAGATGGTTAAGGAAAAGGGTGCAAAGGGAAGCTTGATAAACCACAGCGAGAGAAGGCTTAGACTTGCAGACATAGAATTCCTCGTTCAGAAGTTCAAGGATGTCGGATTGATTTCAGTTGTATGCACGAACAACGTGAATACGACAAAGGCTGTCGCAGTTTTAAATCCAGATTACGTTGCCGTGGAGCCCCCAGAACTAATAGGGACGGGAATTCCAGTTAGTAAGGCTGAGCCAGAGGTTGTTGAAAATTCTGTTAGAGCTGTTAAGGAACTAAATCCAAAGGTTAAGGTGCTTTGTGGAGCAGGAATAACTACGCACGAAGATTACGTTAGAGCTTTGGACTTAGGTGCCGAAGGTGTGCTACTTGCAAGTGGGATAGTTAAAGCTAAAGATCCAAAGAGGGCTTTAGAGGAGCTTGTAGGATTGAAGTGACATACTTTATATATTTAGGGTCACTATTTTTGAATCTGATAATAAAAATGGATTTCAATAACAAAGCGACGAAATCGAATTATTTCAGCTCCAATATCGCTGAGAAATCGTGCAATATTTAACATATGGCGAGATTTAAACGAAATCCT
>CAZUUE010000177.1:0-2862 GCA_964623695.1 uncultured archaeon | reverse complement strand
TTAAATGAAAGTTATTCCGAATACAGGGCAGGAGGTATTTTGCAGTTCAATTTAAGCAATGAAGGTGGTGTAAGAACGAATTACTCATGCATGATAACCCTACATAATTTGAAGGAATTCAACCAGAGCTATAATGGAAGCTTAGACATAGGAGAAACTAAAACTCTTAAATTCCAGATTCCGAAAATAAAAAGCGGAAAATACTTAATTTTGGCTGAGTGCCAAGATTTAACAACTGGTAAAGAAGTTAGGGTTGTAAAGGAGGTAGATATAGAAGGTATTGAGGCAAATATCTCCGTAAGTACAGACAAAGAGAACTACTTCCGCAATGAAATCGTTAGGATAAAAACATCAATTAAAAATCTTGGAAGTGAATTTAACGGAACGCTTTATACAAGATTGAAAGGAGTTTCATCGAAAGGCATAGGATACGAAATTTTTGATGGATTTGAAGATGGTATGCAAGATTTCTGGTGTTCTTGTGGAATGGAGGTAAGAAATGGAAGACTTGAAGCTGACTTGGGTGAGAGGGAAAAAGTGACTGGTTGCTATCTTGCCCCATACATCCTTGGAGATTTTAACATAACGATAGATTATGGAATTTTGGATGAACCCACAAGGACTCAAACTGTTTTGTGCGCATATGAAGATTCGGTAAACTGGACAAGGATAAGAGACTTACATAGGGGTGTTGTATTACTTATTAACATTAAGAAAGACTTATATCATCAAACAATCTACTGTGCATCTAATTTTACATCTGGAAAGATCAGATTTGTCAGGGTAAATGATACTGTAAGTATATATCACTATGACGATCTGATAGGCTGGAGACTGATGGCAAAAAATTACACGGTTAAACATGATGTAGCAAAGGACATTGGAATACTTTTCTTCAACTATGAAAACAGAACAATAACTATATACATTGATAACTTCACAGCAAGAGGAAACTTCATCTTTGAGGAGTTCATTGAAAATGAACGTGAATGGAAATACTACGACAGCGAGACTTGTGAGGACATAACGGATTCTGAAGGAAGATACTGGTATGAACCAGAGTTTGATGATTCTGAGTGGGACACCACTTTTGTAAGCAGATGGACAAAGGATGAATTTTCCCAAAATAGGTTCTACAGAAAGACCTTTGAACTTAAACATGGACCAGTGAAAGCTGAACTCTTTTTTGAAGCAGAAGATGGAATTTGGATTTACGTAAACGGTGAGTTTGTTAAGCATGAAGGGGCTGAGTGCTATGGAGTTGGGCATGCAAGCGGCGTGGTTGACATCACCGAGTACCTTAGGAAAGGAAACAATACAATTGCAATCCTTGTAACTTCAGGATCTGTAGGTATAGCAGGAAATGCTGAAAGCAATCCAGGCGGATATCTTAAAGCTGACCTAACGATATACTACCCGATTTCTGGCTACTATGAAGAGTTCTCATGGTTTAATTCAACGAATGTAAAGCTAAAAGAGAACGAAACCCTAGAATTGCTTAATCAACTTCAGGTGAACTTCTCTGGAAAGGTAAAGATACACTCCTTACTGTACTCTGAGCTCGGAGAGCTAATAGCTAAAGCGAGGAGCGAATTCTACGTTTACGACAAAAACTACGCCTTAAGCTTAGATACAGACAAAGATGTTTACAAGCCGGGTGAAGAAGTGTTTATCACTCTAACTGCCAAAAACCTTGCACCACTCCGCGATAGCTTTACGCTAACACTCAAAAAGAACAATGAGATTATTTTATCAGAGAGCTTTGATTTGAATTCGGGAGAAGAGAAGTGTTTTACACTCACAACCTCCTCACAATCCAACTTTACGCTTAAAGCAAGGCTTAACGATTTAGAAATTATAGAGTTTGTTGAGGTTGCAGAACCGGCGATCAATGCAACGATGATAGTTCCAGATGTATGTCCAAGGAAATTCAATGCAACGCTATTAATTGAGAACATTGGAAAGGTCAATGCAAGCTTAAATGTAAACTTTGATGGAAATCATAGCGTAATGCTTTTACCATCCGAAATCTTTGTGCTAACAAAGGAGTTTGAGATTACTGAAAATACAACGCTGACAGCTGAAATTTCCGGAGATGTTGATACAGTAGTTGAAAAATTTGTTGTATGCGGGGAAAAAGTAAAAGTTAACGTTCCCGATTATGCGAGCTTTACTGAAGGGGAAATAGCAATTCCGTACAGCGTAAGCAATTTAGGTGTTTTTGATTCAGATTTCAACTTAACATTTGAAATTGATGGACTAACAATCGATAAATCGTACTACTTACCTGCAAACACAACTATTAACGACAGCTTAAACCTCAACCTAAGCAAGGGCATCTATACATTGGTGTATTCAACACCATTTGAAAGAGGAGAATCGAGCGTGGTAGTTTATGAGCCCTTACTCAACCTCACAATCTTTTACGATAAGATCTTGAACGCAGGAGATGTAGCCAATGTAACGTTCTGTATAGAGAATCGGGGAGGTGCGAGAGCAAAAGCAAACGTTACCTTCAAGTTTATCGATGATGAATTCAGTGAAAGCAGGTGGGTTGAGGCAGGAAAGAAGGAAAACATAACATTTGAGTTTAAGGTTCCCGATGATGTGGAAAATGGTACCTATAGAGCAACTTATACCTTTAATGGCTTAGAAGGATTCATTGAATTTGAAATTGTTGGCAATCTTGTTGAAGTAAAAGCAAAGCTTGATAAGAGTTCATACGTTGAAGGTGAGAACGCAACGCTAAAGATAGAAGTAACAAATCCAACTTCAAGAACCCTCGATTTATTCTCCAGAGTTAAATTTAATGAGTATGATGAAATTAAGGAATTCAATCTACCAGCTCACAGCTCTGAAATA
>CAZUUE010000176.1:0-2879 GCA_964623695.1 uncultured archaeon | reverse complement strand
TGGTAGAGCGGGTGATTCGTAATCACCAGGTCCCGGGTTCAAATCCCGGCGGCGGCTTCATTAGTTAATCGCGTTCGGTAAGTTTTGTTGCAAGTTAGTTCAATTTTGCATTGATGATTTGAACGCTTAGAGCCAATGCTCATATTTCTACACAGGTTTGTGGTTTGATAATCTTAAGTGATTTTACAAAACGTTGCCGAGAAATCGCATTTCACGAATGAAAAAGTTAAAGTTTTTGACTTAAGTATAAAAATAATGCTTGCTAACTTTGCCTTCTACTGCTTAATGTTCAGATTTTTTTCTGCATTAGTTAAACCCTTCCGAAATCATCCGAAAACCTAACTATGTCATCCTCTCCCAGGTATTCCCCGATCTGAACCTCTATAACCTCAAGTGTTATCTTACCGGGATTTTCAAGTCTGTGTCTTGAACCCATCGGGATGAATGTACTCTCACCCTTCCTCAAGAGAAACTCCCTGTCATCAACCGTAACCTTTGCCGTTCCCCTAACAACAACCCATAACTCACTCCTGTGATGGTGCATCTGCAAGCTCAACCTCTTCCCAGGAAGAACCGTTAACCTCTTAACTTTATACCCCTCCCCCTCCTCCAAGACCGTGTAAGAGCCCCAGGGCTTGTAAACCGTTAAGTGATGATAAACCCTCTCATCCTCTCTCTGCCTAAGCTCCTTCACTATCTCCCTAACCTTTTGGGATGAACTCCTTGGACAAACCAGTGTAACATCCCTTGTGCTCACTATAGCAAGGTCTTCAACGTCTATCGTTGCAACAAGGTTTTCACTTATTATCAGATTGTTTCTTGAATTTAAACCCAGATACTCACCTTTCACAGTGTTACCATTCTCGTCCTTTTCAAAGATCTCGTACAACGCATCGAAGCTACCTACGTCGCTCCAAGATGTCTCCAACGGAACGACTGCAACTCTGTTCGATTTTTCCAGTATCCCATTATCGACAGATATCGGTTCTATATCTTGGTATCTCCCCTCATCTACCTTTTCAATTACATCTTTAGCAAACCTCTCACACTCCTCAAAGAATATTTCACTATCGAAAACAAACATTCCACTGTTCCAAAGGTATCCACTCTCTACGTAAACCTTTGCAGTTTCATAATCTGGTTTTTCAACGAATCTCTCAACGATGAACCCACAGTCTATCTCTTCCTTCGGCTTTATGTATCCGTAACCCGTGTGAGGTTTCGTCGGTTTTATTCCGAAAGTCACAAGGTAATCGTCTGCAAGGGTTTCAGCTTTCTTAAATGCAGATAAGAAACTTTCGTTTACATCGATGATGTGATCAGACGGTAGAATCGCCACCTTCGATCTCCCAAAATCTTCCACAATCTTCTTCATTCCTAGATATATCGCTGGTAGGGTGTTTCTTGGCAGAGGTTCAGTTACGACTTTTGCGTCAACACCCATCTCATCAAGCTCCCTTTTCACCAAGAACTCCTGTTCAACATTCGTAACAACGTACACGTGTTTAGAGATCTTTAAACCCCTTTCAACCGTCATCTGGAATAAACTCTTACCATCAAACCTTAAGAACTGCTTTGAATACTTCATCCTACTCAAGGGAAACAACCTCTCTCCTATCCCACCAGCTAATATTAGAACCTTCATAAAGTTTGTTTTGTTGGAATCAATTTTAAAGCTTTTGTAGAGAGCTCTTAACACAAATCTAAAAATTTATTTTATCACCGTGCACAGGTTTCATCAACAGCGTTGTAAGAAGACAAGATTCAACCGAGCTACCTCTTTAACTCCTCCTCTGTCCATAAAAGTCATCTTCGATAATGTTATATTTACCCTTAAAACTTTTAATTCATGTTCAAGTTCTCCGAGAGTGCGCACGAGATTTCGAATAGGAGAGAAAACTACACGATAGACATTGCAAGGAGATTGTGCGTTATAACTGCCGATAGGCTTTATTTAAAGAGGTATCCAATCTCAAATCCCGTAACAGTATTCAATCCGGCCATGATCTTAGAAAACGATGAGATATTCATATATGCTAGGATAATAATTGGATACTACGTTTACGCGAGTGCGATTGCAGAGATAAGATTGACTTTAGATGATCTCTCCGATTCTGTTTCGCACCATTCGGCAGAACTTGTAATATATCCTAGCTGGAAGTACGACATATGGGGCGTTGAAGATCCGAGGGTCGTTTCGATAGATGGAAAGGTTTTCATGACGTACTGTGGCAGAACTGTAGCTTACTTCGATCCTCACATAAGGGTTGAAAGGACTCTACCTATTACAGCTATTAAGGAAGATAGGTGGAAAAAGATCTGTGTTCATAGATTTCCAAAAGGTTTGAGAAAGAAAATCGTGAGCGATAAGGATGCATTTCTCGTAAAGACTAAAGATGGATTGAAACTTTTTCACAGGCCTCACACGAGTGATGAGAGATTCTATCTCACGATAAGTGACGTGGATGCTATGTGTGAAGGTTGTGAGGAATCAACGGTCTTAAATACGATCGTCGTGATGACAGAATCTGATTTTGAGGATAAGATCGGTTGGGGCTCTCCACCGGTTGAAGTTGAAAGAGAGCTTCTCTTCTTACTTCACGGACTCGAAAGGGAGTCAAAGGCTTACAAGGTCTTTGCAATGACCATGAATAGGGATTTGGAGATCACTGCGATCACACCCTGTTACATAATGGAACCGAAAGAGGTTTATGAGATATACGGTGATAGACCGTTCACTGTTTTTCCGTGCGGTTCTTGCGTGATAGATGATAGGTTGATAGTCTCTTACGGATCCGCAGATTTTGCAATAGGTATATGTGAGTTCGATCTGAGTGAACTCATGTCAATACTCGACAAGAACAGGTTGTTCTAAGCAC
>CAZUUE010000175.1:0-2908 GCA_964623695.1 uncultured archaeon | reverse complement strand
TTATAAAAAGCAACAAAAGTATTTAAATGTTACGAATGCAACATTATACGTTTCTACCTCCTCGTAAATATCGATGATTACTTACATCAATTAACTTTCAGCATTGACAAACAACATATCAACTCTGTTAAATCTGAGAAACACGTATGAATTAACAAATTAACAGTGATCATAACTTAACTTAAGAAAAACTATTAAAATAATTTTATTTTAAACACTTGATTTACTTAATACATAATAAGTTATCCTTGCCAAATCTCCAATATCAACTCTCCCATTCTCATTGAAATCTGCTCTAAGATCTTGTTCAATTCTATCGACAATCATATTTGCAACGTAAGATACGTCATTAATATTGACAGCTCCATCTATGTATACATCCCAAGGACTCGTAACGTTTAAGACAGCATAGTAAGCGTTGATCAACCCTGCTCCATAAACAAAATCCTTTCCTTTCGCACCAAGATCTATTGAAGTTTTCTCAAGAACATTCTTAATCTCATTTGGTGTGAGAGTTCGATTAACCTGAAGCATCAGAGCAATAACCCCACTCACGTGGGGTGTTGACATAGAAGTCCCACTCATCAACGTGTAACCGTCCCTGGGATAGGTTGAAAAGATTCTTACACCAGGAGCAACTACGTCTGGCTTGATCGTAAAGTTCTCACCAAATCCCACGGGACCTTTCGAACTGAACCATGCAATATTTAAGTTTGAATCTACAGCTCCAACCGCTATCGCGTTTCTTGCGGATGCCGGAGAATTTATCGTCCTAAAACCGTAGTAACCTTCGTTACCAGCAGCACAGACCACGACCACATTTGACAAGTTATTAACAACCCGATCGATCAAGCTGCTTCCGTCACTTGGATATATAACATAAATTTTATAATCTATACTTGAAGTAACCACAATCCTCCAAGTTCCGTTTTCAAGCGTATGATTCGGATTGTAACACCAGCAGTGGTATCCATCAATATCATTGATTCTTTGTGGCTCGACAGATCTATCACTCGGTGTATAGATCGTAAAGTCTACTTCTCTTGACAGACAAACGACAAGCGAAGATGGTTTGTATGCTTCCTCATAGACGTAATTCTTAACGTTTACGCGTATCTCCCCAGAACTGCTACCTTCAAAGGTTTCAATTGGTAACGTTCCACCACTGTAACTTAAGATATCCGCGCCTCTTTCAACGGCCCACTGAAAACCCTCTATAACAGTTGAAACCATTGCGTTACCTTGGGAATCAAAGACTTTTACACCAATAAGCTTCACTCCAGGAGCAACTCCAGTTTCACTCCCAGCTATTATTCCCGCAACATGTGTTCCGTGCCCGTCGTCGTTGTCGTCGTAAGGATAACTCTTATTATTTACAAGATCTTTCCAGTCGACGATCTTATTCATCAAATCTGGATGCTGTATTCCAGTATCGATAACCGCAACCTTTACACCACTCCCGTTCACACCGTACTTCCACAGCTTTTCAACATCGATAGCATCCAGATTCCATAATGTACCCGATTTTATTTGTTCAGAATTAAGTTTAACTATATAATCTGGAATTATCTCGACTTTCTTCATCGATCTTATACGTTTTATCACATCTTCATCTGCATCTAGAAATATACCGTTCACTATCCAAAGCTGTTTAAAGTCTCTAACCTTTCCTTCATTCTTTAGCTTCTTTATCCATGATACTATATCTCTCTGACCTTCTAAAACTGCCTCCTTAAACTTCTGTAAATCTTCTACCTTTAGTGTATCTTTAAAGAGAATGATGACTCTCTCGGCAGACGCGGTTAAACACGTGAACGTAACTATGAATACAACCAAGAACACAGTCCACTTCATACATCTCATTTTCATTACACCGACCAATCGTTTTTAACGTTATCGATGTCATTTCGAAAGCTTTATCTTTTGATAATACAACTTCTTGTATGACCCAGCATGTTGTTTACGTTGTAGGACACATGAATCCAGACACAGACAGTGTCTGTTCTGCAATAGTCTTTGCATATCTGTTGAATGAATGGAGAAAGTCAGATGGTTTGATAAAGATTGATAAAGAAGCTGTTCCAGCAATACAAGGAGAACCAAATCCAGAGACGAAGTTTGTTCTTGAAAAGTTTGGATTTGAAGTTCCAGAGGTTTTGGAGGATGCCGAAGGAAAAACCTTGGCTTTAGTTGATTTCAGTGAGAAATCTCAGGCTCCGAAGAACATCGATAAAGCTGATATAATTGCCATAGTCGACCATCATAAGATAGGAGACATAACAACACCGAATCCGATCCTTTTCGTAAACTTCCCCGTCGGATGCACTGCAACTGTCCTGAAGAGACTCTTTGAATGGACTGGAGTTGAAATTCCAAAGGAGATGGCTGGAATTATGCTTGCATCGATCTTAAGCGACACTGTCATATTCAAATCTGCAACGACAACAGATTTGGATAAGAAGGTTGCAGAAGAGCTTGCAAAAATTGCTGGAATTGAGGACATAACAAACTTTGGAATTGAAGTGAAATCAAAGCTTTCAGCAATAGAAGGTTTAAGTGCGAGAGAGATAATAACGAGGGACTTCAAGGACTTCGACATGGCTGGAAAGAAGGTAGGTATCGGACAGATAGAACTAGTAGATCTCAAGCTAGTAGAAAACAGGAAGGATGAGATATACGATGAGATGAAGAGGATGAAGGATGAAGGTGGATACGCAGGTATATTCTTCATGCTGACAGATATAATGAAAGAGGGAACAGAGCTGATGGTAATTACAGATTTCCCACAAGTAGTTGAGATAGCCTTTGGAAAGAAGCTTGAAGAGAGAAGTGTATGGCTAGATGGAGTGATGAGTAGGAAGAAACAGGTAGTTCCACCATTGCAAAAGGCTTTTGAGCAGGTTTAACT
>CAZUUE010000174.1:0-2920 GCA_964623695.1 uncultured archaeon | reverse complement strand
CTTACCTTTCTTCGTTTTTTTACGCATTAATGACTGAATTTTCGATCTCTTTTTCTGATAGATTATCCTCTTAGTCATCAGAGGTTTTAAATCTACATGAATGAATCCTATTTGTGGCGAGAATCCTGTGATCTCCAGTTCATTGGAATCCCACGCTATTTCGTGATCGATTTTGTATTCTATCTCTTTCTTGAACGGGATAACTATTCTGTCATCCTTCAAAACGACTTCTCCTACTTTCCATCCTTCAACTCTCCCGTTAAACCATCGCTTGTCAAAACTGACCTCTACATATTCTCTCGGCTTTAGTGTTATTCTAATCGTTCTACACTCATAATCTACTTTCGTTAGCGTGATTTTACATCTTGCAAATCTTCTCTTAACGATGGGTTTCTTTTTCTTTGCCTTTCCTTTAACATATCTCTTTCTCCAAGATTCGAGTATACTGTAGGCTGTTCTCATTACCGCATCAACCCAATGTGAAGCATACGGATTATCTTTCATCAGTTTATCCCTTAACTGCTTCTTAAACCCCCTAGTCTTTGGTATTACGGGTACTTTAACTTTAGTGTGCTTTCCTTTCCTGTAATTTTTGAAGTCGTACTTCCATGTGATGTTATTCCATATTTCATCGATTGCTTTTTGTAGCATTACCTTATACCACGTAATTAGTTCTTTGATTCTTTTATCTTCAAACTTAATTGAATAAGATCTTAAGTCTTCACGGATCAACAATAAGCTGTTTTGCACCTTCTACCACCTTCTTATACTTATGACTCCTCATCCCGTAGAGTTTTCCAGCAAAATGTGAAATTATAGTGATTAGATCTTCAATCAATTCTTCTTGTGGTGTCTTTTCATCCTCGTTTATTACAACGATTTCTGTTCCATAACTTCTGAAAAATTCTCCTAAAATCTTAAATCCAAATCTTGTTAGTCTGTCCGGATACGCTATGATTACTTTCGAAACCTCTCTGTTCATAACCATTCTGAGCAATTTCTGAAAGTTCTTTCTGTTCTCTTTTAATCCAGAACCTATATCCTTCAGTATTTCTATTTCCCATCCTCTTTCTTTGGCATAGTTTCTTATTAGTTCGATTTGTCTTTCTAAATCTTCTTTCTGCTTATTTGATGAAACTCTCGCGTATCCTATTATTTTTCTTTCCTCCTTTAAACATAAAATCCTCTTTATCTCCGATTCCGGTATTCTTCTCCTTCCTCCTGGAGTTCTAATACACCTAATCTTACCTTCTTTGTCCCACAACTGTAATGTCTTTACTGAAACTCCAAGTATTTTAGATGCTTCTTTTAATGTGTAGTGTCGCTCCACAACTTACATTAGTTCCACATTTTATAAAATTTTTGGTCGTTTTTCTACATTTTTCTATTTAAAATTGTAACGGCATCTCTCTTAACCAGCCGATGTCAGGTAAATAGAGCCTCCTCAAATCCTTCAATCCCAACTTCAGCATAGCCAACCTACCGATACCCAAACCCCATGCCAAAACTCTACCCTTAATTCCCAAGGGTTCAGTAACTTCCTTCCTAAAAACACCAGCACCACCCAACTCTATCCAACCCAAGCCTTCGACGTAAACCTCTGGCTCAACGCTCGGTTCCGTATAAGGGAAGTAACCTGGTCTGAATCTAACATTCTCAAACCCCATCTTTGCAAAGAACTCCTTGAGCAAGCCAAGTAGATGCCTAAACCCTACATCTTTATCCAAGACTACACCCTCAAGCTGATCAAACTCCGGTAGATGAGTTGGATCGATAGCTTCCCTCCTGTAAACCCTATCTATGCAAAAAGCCTTTTGAGGAGGTTCGGGGTTCTCTGCAAGGTACCTTATCGTAATCGTAGTCGTGTGTGTTCTCAAGACAAGCTGTTCAGCCTTTCTGACATCCCAAACACCCTTCCATCCAGTCGATCCGGTTATCCAGCCATCTTCATGAGTCCTCTTAACCTTCTCAGCCAAATCCCTTGGAATCTCTACGAACCTGTCCAAGTAAAAAGTATCCTGAAGATCCCTTGCGGGATGATCTTGAGGTTGAAATAGTGCGTCGAAGTTCCAGAAAGCTGATTGAACGTAGTTTCCTTTAATTTCAGTGAATCCCATCTCCAAAAAGATCTTTCTGCATTCTCTTATTATCCTCTCGTATGGATGAACCTTTCCACCGTAAATCTCTTTTGAGGGTATCCTAACATCGTATCTGACAAACTCCTTACCCTTCCACGACCTTGAGATTATCATCTCCGGAGTAAGATCCGTTATGAACTCCTTAACTTCAACTTTGGGCTTTCTCAAAATTCTAACGTATATCTCCTTCTCCTCCTCTTCCTCAATCAACTTCCTTCTCTTGAGCTCCTTAATTGCATCTTTAGGTATGCTGTCGAACTTTCCCTCGTGTATCAGCCTCAGATGCTCCCTGTGTCTAAAATCCAAATCTCCAATCACCCTTACATTCCCACTCCTTATCTCTATTGCACCCATCCTCTTCAACCATCCCAAAGCTATTCCAAGCGTTTTCTTATCGAAAAACCTCTCAAGCTCTTTCAAACTGACCTCCTTACCTTTCAAAAATCTGAAGAGCCTCTCCTCAGGTAAACCTTCTCTGAGGTACTTGTAGCCCTCTTCAGTTAACTTGTATCTCTTTATAACGACCTCTTTGACATCTGCGTAACCCTTTTCCTTCAGCATGTGAGCTCCTTTGAGGATTGCATCTTTACTTATCCCTGCTATCCTTTCTGCCTTGTCCAACCTGTAATCCCTACCCTCCTCAAGCGATGTCAGTATCTTAACTTCAAACGGTGTTAGCATCGAGTCACCGTGTAAACTTGAATAGAAAACGTTTACGATGAAAAATTTAGACTATTCACAAAGATGAGAATTACAAGTATTTAAGAAACTATAGAAACGAA
>CAZUUE010000173.1:0-2923 GCA_964623695.1 uncultured archaeon | reverse complement strand
CCATATCACTACTAGGAGACCCTTGACCATCTCACCTATGTCGGCGTACTTATAATATGATGGGATTAACATGTTTAAAATAACATTCTCCAACCAATTTGTAAGTCCTCCATACTCTTCTTCAGGGTCTAACACCTGATCGTATCCTGGCACACAAAAGCTTGCTCCTTCACCTATCCTTGTAGGGTCAACTAAATCGAGACTCTTAGGAGATTCGTATCCCGGTGGAGAATAGAAGAGTTCCGTGAATGCTGAGACGAAGAAAGGAACCAGCGTTGCGACTATGAGTGGGTTTGCATCTCTTATGACTAATCCTTTTAAAAATTCTTGACGGTAATCTTTTATGATATCATTCACACCCTTAAAGTCGCTCTGTGAGAGCTTCTCGCTGATATCGATCCTTAGATCGTATAAAGTACTAGCGTCTATATCACCTCTGATCTTAGCGAATTGAAAAAGCGCCATGTCATTGCAAATGACAAATGCGTAACTAATTCTTCCCCCATTAACCATTTCTGATACATATTCCAACGTTTGTTCTGTGTTCTCCCTTCTAGCCCTACGCCCAAGTTCTGTAATTGAGGGCAGTGTTATTAGCGGGTAAAATACCACGTCTGGTTCTACAATCTCATCTCTATTATCGACTATAAATCTCCATATCCCCGCACCTGCCCCTCCATCTGCAGAAAGTATCGGTATTACGGCATCTGCTGCGTGTGTTTCCATCTCTTTGATCCTACCCAGTACTGTTTGACCTCTTGCCCTAGGACGACGAGGACCTTCTCTCCCCTCTTTTGAGATCTCTCTTTGTAATTCTTCATACTGCTTCCTCCAATTTCCACCGAATCCGCGCCAATTACTGGTAACTATGCATGGACATCTTATTTTTTCCTTTTTAGCCTGCGCAAATTCTTCAGAGTTTGCATCCAGTAACAATACACCCAAGCCTTCTTTTAGAGTATGTTCTTCAATATATCCATACACCCAACATCCTCTCTCTAAAGCGTAAGCACTCTTTAGTTTCCTATCCGCCCACTTCATTAAATCGGTTGATATCCTAACACCAGCACCACCTAAGCCCTTGACTAATAAGTTTGCCATATAATAATCCCTTTAATATAGTTATATAAAACTTTTTCTACTGACACAGTAGATGACAAAGTGAAGTATTTGGCAATCAGATAAAAATTCAGAGAGTATTTCAAAATAAAATAAAAATTCTAAACCCTATTTAGGTTGACCTAATTGCCAACTTTGTCATCTACTGTTTAGGGCGGGGAGGAGGTCAGCTTCGAAGAAGTACGTATCTCTCCCTCTTTTCACCTTCGGACACATTAACAACTTCAAGCGGAGAAAAATCTAAATCTTCGTCGTAAACTCCAACTTTCATGACAAACAGAACTCTTCCCTTGGGTTTCAACAGACTCAAAAACCTCTTAGTTGCCTTCCAAGCATCAGAAGGTTTAAGAGTTAGATCACTCAGTATGACATCCAAGGGCTCAAGTCTTCTCAAATCGAACGTAAAAGCGTCGTCGATGAATACAACAACGTTATCCTTTGATCTTTCTATCCTTCTAAGCTCCTCTTCAAACTCCCTACTGAACTCGATTCCATAAACCTTCTTTGCCTTTTCACTTGCATAAATTAAAAATCCACCAGCACTACTTCCCAAATCGAGAACCACATCTCCTCCCCTAATTACACCCCACATCTCATCTATCTCCTTCAACTTCCAGTATCCCTTAGGTCTCTCTTCTTGCAGAACAAATATGTTAGAATCGAAGTCGACATTAAAAGAAGGTTTTGTGACGATTTTACCATTCACAATAACGAATCCCCTTTTCACAGCCTCCTTCGCCTTGCTTCTCGTCGAGAAGTAACCCTTTAAAACCAAGAGTTTATCGAGTCTCATTGAGTTCTGTTACCTCTTATTCTCATGGATTTGGGCGGAATCTCGTGAGCCTTGTGACAGTTGAGACAGTTCATCTTACCTCTCGTGAATTGTCCAGCCGTGAAGTTCTTTCCTTTATAGTGACAGTTCCTACATGCCTTAACTTCATCCGGTAGCTTGTATGTTGGCTCGAACTTTCCATCTTTCCAAGCGTTCAGAAGCTCAACTGCCTTAGCTGCGACATCACCAGTTAATCTTGCACACCTCTCACTTCTCTCCTTAGATCCACTTGCATATCCAGAAACCTCACACCACTTCGTGACAGATACGTGACATAGAGTGGATCCACTCACGCTCTTAGGAAGTTCTCCAATGCCATAATCTCTGTAACTGTTGCTCTGGTCGCTCGGAAACGGAAATTCTGTGTACCAACCCATCAACTCATTCACGATCGCTTTTGCATCTTTTCCAGCTACGAGGTTTATGGCTCCACTTGCTCCGTTCAGAGCACCACAAAGAACTGCCCATCCAACCACACCACCAGCCCCGTAATGATACATGTCTATCGGTATCTGTGTCCATGGATAACCTATCTTCTCCTGGAGCTGAACGACGATTCCGTAAAACGCACCAGCTGCACAGTGAAGTCCCTTGTGATATCCTAGATAACCCGACCTCCTCGTCTTCTCAACATCGAGCTTCACGTAAGGCCATGGAAGCTCTGGAGCTTTTAAAGTCGGTGTGACTGTTGGTGTAACGTTTATTTTCCTTTGTGCACATCCCAATCCAAGAGCGACAGCTGTAACAGACCCCGCAAGCTTCAAAAACCCCCTTCTCGTTAACATACTTCCACCCATCAAAGTTTTTAAATTAAAGTTAAAATGTTTTTCCATTTTATCATCGGTTGTGTCCATTTATAGTCAAGTGCATAACAATCTAAACTTAAGGTTATGGAATATGCTAATTCTACAGTTTATCTACTGTTAAGTCAAATAACTGTTGAGATTAGTATAACTCTTTCTGCACAGAACT
>CAZUUE010000172.1:435-2964 GCA_964623695.1 uncultured archaeon | reverse complement strand
CTACCCTAAGACTATCTCCATGCTAAGTAGACAAGTCCAATTTGAGTTATCAGTGATCACGGTTTTTGTGAACAGTAAAGAACTCTAAGTTGGAAGTTGGAAAACCCACAGATTTTATAATTCAAAGATCGATGACACTGTAATGAGAGATGAAATAAGAGATATTTACGAACTAGTAAGAAATAAGTTTTACCTAGGAGATGAGACTTTCGAAGTTGGTGAAAGAAGATACGAACCGGTTTCCCTCTTTGGAATTATTACTTGCATACTGAATGGGAGGGAACTCATATTTGGTGAGTACGGAAGTGGAAAGACTACATCGAGTGAGAGGATATCGAGCTTGATGAAGGGTTTACCGTTGGAGTTCGTTCAGGCATCAACCATACACGGTCACCCAGAGCAAACTGAAGAAAAGATGAAGGCAACTCTCGATCTGGGGATTCTTGAAAAGGAAGGAAAAGAAGTTGTCAGATGGAAGGTATCTGTCTTCTCTCCAGTTTTGATAATAGATGAGATAAACAGGCTTCCGATGGGTAAGCAGAACATGATTCTGAACGAGATAGATAGAAACATATGGAGTTACAGAGGGGAAACGATCGTTTTTAAAGAGGACAAAACTTTCTTTGCAACCGTGAACTATCAAGATCTGGGAACTACAAGGATGATTCCGCCACTTCTGGATAGATTTGACATCGCAATTGAGATCGGAAGGGTACATCCGATAAGAAAGAGAGTTATAAGGAGAGGTATAAGGGATGAAGTTCTAAGGGATAGAAAGATGACCAAGGAGATAATAGAATATTTAAAGGAAAGAAACGAGACCAAGAACGTCAATGACATCTTGAATTTTATAAAGGAGAAGTCTGAAGAATTTAAAGACAAGCTTGAGGATAAACTTAAGAAGGAAGGTTTCAATGTCGAGATCCCCAGAGATGATGATCTAAAGAGGATGGTTAAGGAAATCGAAAATGTAGACGTTTCCGAAGATGCTGAACTTTTCTTGGATTATCTTGGACAGGAAGTTTACTGTCAGCTTGGTTTGAAGAAAGACTTTTCGAAGTGCGATGGTTGTCACTATGCAAACTTCATATGTTCTGATCTCTATGCGATATCAAACAGAGCTGAGATCAGTACATTTAAGTATGCGAGGGCACTGGCTTGGATTGAGGAGGAAGATTTGAGCTTGGAGCATATAGTTGCAGTGTTACCGTACGTTCTATGGCACAGAAGCGAGATAAACTACAAAAAGATCTCTGAGATAAGGGATTTTGAGAAAGATTCGTGCGATGAGTTGTACGCAGTCAAGGACATGATTGCGAGTGTGAAGAGGAGATGGGAGGAACATAGGGATTACCAGATCGAAGCTTACAGATGCATAATGGAAGGGGACTACAGAAGACTTAAGGAGATAGCAAGAAATTTAAATCATCCTTTCTTTAAGAGTCTTGTTAGAGTATGAGAAGGCTTTTGGAGTTGAATCCAGGTATATTGAAGATTCCAGATGTAAAGAAAGAGGTTCCAGACATCATGAAGAGACTGAAGAGTATGACGAAAGAAGTGTTTGAGTACTCGATCGATGACAGGTTTAAACTCGGTTTTGAGATAGGCAAAGATATTTGCCTTAACGATAGGATTCTAAGTTTTTTAGTCAATCATTTTGATGGAGTTCTAATTTCTGGGATCTTGAGAGGGGCTTTAGGTAAGAAGACTTTTGTAAAACTTAAAGTTAAGAGAAAGATAAATTACATTGGTTACAAACTTAAGAGAGGTAAGGTTTTAATAGTTGGAGATGCTGGGAATAAGCTCGGTTGCGAGATGGAAGGTGGAGAGATAGTGGTTGAAGGGAATGCTGGGAATTGGGTTGGAGAAAAGATGAAGGGTGGAAGGATAAAGGTTAAGGGTAACGTTGGTAGCTATTTGGGTCTTTGTATGGAGAATGGAAGGATAGTGGTTGAGGGTAATGCAGGATACGGTGTCGGTGACAAGATGTCTGGAGGGGAGATAACTGTAAAGGGTGACGCTAAGAACGTTGGGAGAGACATGAGGGGAGGAGTGATAAGGGTCTTTGGAAAAGTTCAGTCTTTTGGTTACAGAGGAGCTGGCAAAGTTTATTACTGGAAAGATGGCGAATGGAAGGAGAGAGAGGTCGATTATTATATATACTATCGTTAGATATGGTGGAGGAGCTCTTTAAAAAAGCCAGAAAGGATCTCTTCTATCCTCCGATAAACTTTGAGATAGAAGATGTTCCAAACAGCTATTTGGATTTTTCATCTCGTAAGTATAAGGTCATCGTTAGCAGGAGACAGATCGAAATGTTGAGTGAAGGTGCAATAGTCGGTCTTTTCCATCATGAACTAAATCACTGGGTGAAGCATCCCTACGATGCAAAGACGATAATTCTTGAACTGCATTGGCTTGGAAAGAGAAAGAACAAGAACATTATAAGGAACGTTTTTGACGATGTTGTAGTTAATTTGGATCTGATTGTAAATAAAGGATTGGACGAAGTTTCTCATGTTTACAGAG
>CAZUUE010000172.1:0-425 GCA_964623695.1 uncultured archaeon | reverse complement strand
GAGATAAAACCTGCCACAAAGATAGATAACCTTATAAGAGCTTTACTTCACAAGATTACGGGTTTGGACTTTGGAAGTTACAAATTGGACAGGAATTTGAAGAGAAAGCTGAAGGAACTACTTGAAATAGACTTTTTGGATATGAGCAAGATAAGACTTAAGAACAACATAAGGAGGTTTGCAGATATAGTTGAAGATATCTTGGACGATTACAGCACACCTTTCATAATCTTCGATTTGAACATCTTTTCAAGAGACGACATAATTAAGGCGTTGAGAGAAGTTGCCAGAGAGTTAGATAAGGACGAATATTTAAAGATTGTTAAAGAGATCTCGGAGCTTGACGTAACGATAGGACTCGGTGAGAGCTGTGTAATTAAGGATCCAGAGATAGAGTGGTATAAGGTTAGAGCTATGAATTACAC
>CAZUUE010000171.1:0-2978 GCA_964623695.1 uncultured archaeon | reverse complement strand
ATATTGTATAATATAGATGGTTATAATTCGTGCTGTCGGTTAACTCGCAATTGTCCATACATCTTCGATTGCAAAATAACTATCTAAATATTTAATTTTAAAAATAATATAATATAATATAAATAAGTTATCCTGTCTTGCACAACTTTTCACCACTCACAATATGATGTCAAATGCAATATCGTACGTTTCCATCTCAGAAGACTGAACACTCAGTATGCAAAAATTTAAATACATTTTTACATTTATGCATACATGAAGGAGGTAAGGACGAGCATAGTTTTGCCGAGGGATCTTTATGCTGAGTTAAAGAAGAGGGCTGTCGAGGAAGGAAAGACTGTGAAAGAAGCAATTGTAGATGCAATTTTAAATTACCTATCCAGAAAGAGAGAGAGATCGAAGATTAAGGAGCAAATCTTGAAGCCGTGCGAAGGAGCTGGACCTGAAGATCTAAGGGAATACGGGGGAGAGGACATTGATTGAGGCTTTCGTAGATACGGAGATCTGGGTTTTAGCGAAGAAGAAACCAGTCAGAGAGAAGTTTAAGTCTGAGTCAGATTACAAGAAAGCTTTGAAGATTCACGAAAACTGTAGGAAGTTCTTTGAAAAAGAGTTCGATAAATTGAGGATATACATAACTCTGCATCAAGTAGTGGAGATATTCCATGCCTTGGCTTTTAGAGGATACAGGATACCGTTAAACGATGCTTTTTCAATAGTCGATGGTTTAATGAAGGATGATAGCATAATAAAAGTCCCGATTCTTACGGAACACGTGACTGAATCCATTACCGCAAGCATGGAAACAGGTATTCACGTCTGGGACTTCTTGTGCTTTGTCCCCCTAAAAGATTACGTCAAGGTAATCTACTCCCTTGACAGACACTTCCTGGAAATTGGTAATAGATACAATGTGAAGGTTGTAAATCCAGCTCAAGAATGGCTGATCTTATGATGAGATGTTCTATTTCACGGAGAGTCGCTAAGAATCGCATTTCAACACGGAATGAATGGGAAGATGAGGATAGTTGTTAGATATTCTGTATGTCTGTTCGTGGTGAGTTGCATTCATTAGAGCAGAACTCAGCACTCGATTCGTGCGAGGACAAAACCGAAAGGAATTCAAGTCTAAATCTCCAATCTCCCGTCCCTTATCTTTACAGTCCTGTCCGCGTATCTGCTCAAGCTCGGATTGTGAGTCACAAGTATTATCGTAACGCCCTTCTCAACGTTCATATCCTTTATTATATCCATGACCTGCAAACCCGTCTTCGTGTCCAGGTTTCCCGTAGGTTCGTCGCAGAGCAGTATCTCTGGATCGTTTGCGAGAGCCCTCGCAATTGCAACCCTCTGCTGCTCTCCCCCGCTCAACTCGTTGGGCTTCCTGTCCTCCTTCCCCTTTAATCCGATCATCTCAAGGAGCTTCAAAGCCCTTCTCCTTCTCCTCCCACTAGGTACACCCATGAAAACCATCGGAAGCTCTACATTTTCCAAGGCAGTTAGAGTTGGGATGAGATGGTACTGCTGGAAGACGAAGCCTATTGTTCTCATCCTCATCTCCGTCAGCTTCCTGTCGCTGAGCTTTGACGTATCAACGCCCTTAACGAAAACCTTTCCTCTCGTCGGTTTATCAAGGCATCCTATCAGGTGGAGCAACGTAGACTTACCACTCCCAGATGGCCCCATGACAGTTAAAAACTCTCCATTCTCTACCTTTAAGCTTACACCTCTCAAAGCGTGAACTTCGTGATTGCCAATCCTGTAAACCTTGTGGACATCAACGAGTTCAACTATCACAAAGGGATTCGACAAGAAAATTTTTAAGCGTTGCTAAAATTCTCTATGGACAAACCTATCATAGTCTTTTGGGAGGTTACGAGAGCATGCCTCTTGGCTTGCAAGCACTGCAGGGCAAAGGCTCAAACTAAGCCCCATCCGAACGAGCTCAAGCTTGAGGAGTGTTACGATCTTATAGATCAGATAAGGAGACTTAGGTCTATGTTGATAGTTACGGGCGGAGATCCTTTGATGAGGAAGGATCTGTTCGACATATTGGAGTACGCAGAGGGCATGAGGGTTGCTATTGCGTTCAGCGGGACAAAGCTCGCCACCGAGGAGAAGCTGAAGAGGATGAAGGATCTGGGGATATCGAGGATCGCAGTGAGCATAGACGGAAGCAATCCCGAGATACACGATCACTTCAGGGGTAAAACCGGAACGTTCGAGATGAGCATGAAGATACTCGATGCTGCAAGAGAGATCGAACTCTCAACTCAGATAAACACTACCGTAACAAACCACAACATGTTCGATCTCCCAAGGATAATGAGGATATGCTTGGATAAGGGTGTGGACATGTGGGACGTCTTCTTCGTAGTTCCCACGGGTAGAGCGAAGCCTGAGCTTATGCCTTCAGCAAGGGATTTTGAAGATGTTCTGTGTTGGTTGTACGATGTGAGTAAAAGGACAGGATTGAACGTTAAGAGTTCTGCCGCATGCCACTTCAGGAGGATAAGGTTGATGAGAGACAGTGGTTCTTACAGCATACCGAACGGAAGGACTTACTATGAGCTTCTTAAGGGTTTGGAGGGTTTTGAAGGAGAAGGCTCATCGGAATTTAAGGGAATTATGGGTATAACAGACGGCAGAGGGATGTTGTTCGTCAGTCACGTTGGAGACATTTATCCGAGCGGTTTTCTACCTTTGAAGGCCGGAAATGTCAGAGAAAGTAGCTTGATCGAGATATACAATAAGAGTAAGATATTTCTCGATCTGAGGGATCCAGATAACCTGAAGGGGAAGTGCGGGAGGTGTCAGTTCAGGAAGATATGCGGAGGTAGTAGAGCCAGAGCTTACGCGGTCTTCGGGGATTACTTGATGCAGGAACCTAAATGTATATATACACCAAAGCACTCCTAATTAAGAAGCCCCGTGGGGTAGCGGTCAATCCTGCCGGACTCTGGATCCGGCGACCCCGG
>CAZUUE010000170.1:0-2990 GCA_964623695.1 uncultured archaeon | reverse complement strand
ACCCATGTATTTTGTTGTTTTGTTTTAGTATAAATAGTTTTGCTCAAGACCATAAAAGACACAAAAAGACAGGAGAATCCGAAATTATAAGGGAAGAGGAATCGATAGGATACAATTCATCCAAAAAAGACTACGGTTAAAAGATAACCTGCGTTACGGATGGAATATTCCTTAACCTGTTTACTTATACTGCAAGCACGATTTAGCTGTGCTGAAGGAGAAAAAAGAAGATTTTGCTGAAAGACTGAAAGGAGAAACTGTTATTGCCGATAAAGGATACGCTAGCAAGGATTTAGAGAAATGGAGAGGAGAAGTGTTGTATTCATTGCATTATAATGAAAAGGAAGAACATGATAAAGAGCGATGAGGAAGCAGAATACTACGGATTCCTCTCAAGATTGAGAAAGAAAATTGAAACCTTCTTTTCAGTTGCAGAAAATCGGTGAAGTTTATAAAGGCTGTGAGTAGAAGAGGTTTGGCCGTTTCATCCTTGGACTGGCTTTCATCTTCTATCAACTAATGGGTTGATATGAACTATGGTTATATTTATATTATCAAAAGAATAAATCATTTTGGCCAAAGCCCGTAGTATACGTTTAGAATTATAACCAAGATACCCATTAAGAATCCAAATGCCAGAACACTCTTCGGATTGATCTTTATCTGCGTCTTTTCCTCTTCAAAGTATCTCATTATTCCCGCTGAGGACATCAAAGGAGGAGTCCTAACTTTCTCTCTCCTTGCCATACGTCTAATTATCGTTGGCAATATATAACACTATCGCCTCTTTGACTCCTTGTAAATTAAAGCTGATGCAACCAAGTGTGCGATCCTTAAAGGTTCTGGAATCTTACCTCTCCTAATTGTAAGCTTAAGTATCCTCTCAACGAAATCCAAATCACAAGCGTAATTCTGAACAAGGATCTTTTTAACATCCTTAACTGTTCCGGCCTTTTTAATAAGCTTCATTCTAAGTTCAGGCTTATCCAAGTTTTTTAAGGCTCTTCTGATCTTTTCAAAATTTGGATACTTCCTCAAAACAATTATTATTGGAATTTTAAGTTGTTCATATATGTAATCTAGATCAGCTATGTTAAATCCAGCGAACGTTATCCCACTTAAAAGTATACATCTGATCTGCCTAAAAAACCTCGAATCTTCAATCAATCTCACAATCTTTTCACTTACATCCCATCCGTCGACCTCGATCTCATCAATTAAAAATCCTTCAACGTAATCCCTACAGGTCACACATCCAACTATGTAAGCCAAGTTACCTTTGAAGCTGTCGTCAAATCCGACCACTCTCCAAAGCTTCACAAAAGATATAAGTTAGATAAAAAGTTGATTGGTAGTGATACGATACTATTGATAATATATATTTATATTATTATTATAATTGGTAGCTGTATGATATAGTATCCAATAAATGGATATTGTGTCGTAAAACCACCTGATAATTCCCCAAAGCTCGTCAATCGATGATACTGCTATACTTTTACACGATACCAAATTAACACATCGATATCTCCCGATTATATCATCGCATGTACTATTCATCAATGGTGTCAAATCATTATTTCTCCATCTTTAATATTGGCACGTTCTCATCATATACCTCAAAGCTTTTATATCATGCATGAACCCAATATTTATGAAAATTCTCTTAAGCGATGAGGAGATACCCAAAAGGTGGTATAACATACTACCGGACCTCCCAGAGAGCCTACCACCTCCGCTGGATAAGGATGGAAATCCTGTAAAGAGAGAAGATCTAGAGGTCGTGTTTGCAAAGGAACTTATAAAGCAGGAGATGAGTGATGAGAGATGGATAAGAATACCTGAAGAGGTTAGAGAAGTTTACAGGCTTTGGAGACCGACACCGTTATTCAGAGCTGTGAGGCTTGAGAGGTTTCTCAAGACTCCGGCAAGGATATACTACAAGTTTGAATCCATAAGTCCAGCTGGCAGTCATAAGCCAAATACTGCCGTCGCTCAAGCCTACTACAACATGAAGGAAGGTGTCGAGAGGTTAACCACCGAAACTGGCGCAGGTCAGTGGGGATCTGCATTGGCATTCGGATGTTCGATGTTCGATTTAGATGCAACGATATACATGGTGAAGGTCAGTTACATGCAGAAACCGTTTAGAAGGGTTCTGATGGAGCTTTGGGGGGCTGAAGTTTATCCAAGTCCAAGCGATAAAACAGAATTTGGTAGGAAGGTTTTGGAGAAGGATCCTGAAAATCCAGGAAGCTTGGGAATTGCTATAAGTGAAGCCATAGAGGATGCTGTAACGCATGAGAATACGAAGTACACTTTGGGGAGTGTCTTAAACCATGTCCTTTTGCATCAAACAGTCATAGGTCTGGAAGCTAAAAGACAGTTTGAGGAGATAGATGACTATCCAGATCTGATAGTTGGGTGTATAGGTGGTGGAAGTAGCTTCTCAGGGTTGTTCTGGCCTTTCTATCACGACAGAGTTCACAAGAATGCTAATGTAGATTTCTTGGCTGTTGAGCCGACCGCATGTCCATCTGTGACTAAAGGTGTTTACACATACGATCACGGTGACACGGCAAGGATGACACCGTTATTAAAGATGCACACACTCGGGCACGACTTCATCCCACCACCCATACATGCTGGAGGATTGAGGTACCATGGTATGGCTCCGACGCTGTGTTTACTTGTGAAGAACGGTATCGTGAAGGCTAGGGCTTACAATCAGGTTGAGGTCTTCGAGGCTGCATCTATATTTGCAAAGACCGAGGGACACATACCTGCTCCAGAGCCTGCTCATGCAATAAAGGCCGTCATAGACGAGGCAATCAAATGTAAAGAGACGGGAGAGGAAAAGTCTATACTGTTCCTGCTTTGCGGACATGGGCACTTCGACATGAAAGCTTATCAAGATTACTTGGAAGGAAAGCTGTTACCTTACGAGTATCCTAGTGAAGAGATTGAGAAGTCAATAAGAAGGTTGAAGG
>CAZUUE010000169.1:0-3026 GCA_964623695.1 uncultured archaeon | reverse complement strand
GTTTAATCCGTTGATGTGCGTCTTAGGTACGTTTATCGGCGGTGAGGTCAGTCTTTGAAAGAGCGTCTGTAAGTCTCCGGCGTGGAATGTTGAAAGTACCGGATGTCCTGTCTCGATCGCTTGAAAGGCTATCTGCCCCTCTTCCCCTCGGATTTCACCGACGATTATATAGTCTGGCCTCTGCCTCAAGGCTGCCTTTAATAGATCAAACATGGATACGACGCTTCCCGAATGGAGCCTCGTTAACTCCCTAACCCAGTTTTTATGTGCCAGGTTTACTTCTGGAGTTTCTTCGATGCTTACGATCTTTGAGTCCGGCCTTATTAGGCCTGTAAGTGCATTTAAAGTGGTTGTTTTTCCGGATGCTGTTTCTCCGCAAATGAAAGCCGATATTCCGACTTCCAAGAGCATCCACATATACGCGGCGAACTCGGCTGAAAACGTGTTCCAACCGATTAAATGCGCTACGGATATTGGTTCTTTGGGGAATTTCCGAATGGTAAAGTTGCTGCCTTTTAGGCTAATGTCATCTCCAAATACGACGTTGAATCTAGATCCGTCGGGTAAGTGGATGTCGATGATCGGATGGGAAAAGCTCAAAACATGCCCATATCTCTCGGCTAAGCTCCTTAAGAGGAAATCTATATCTTCCTTTTGGATCTCTATGTTGCTCTCAAGAGGCCCGAAGAATTTATGGTAAACATATACGTGTCCAGCTCCGGGCACGCTGATGTCTTCAAGCCATGGATCTGCAAGGAATATGTCAATAAATCCATGTCCAATCCTTTCTCTAAGGAAGTGATAGAGATAATAGGCTCTCTTATCTTCTGGTATATTCAATTGTTTTTTTGCGATTGCCTCATTAAAGAGCCTCGTGATAACTTTCTCTTTTTCCTCGATACTTTCAGCAACGATAGTTCTCTCACTTATAAGTTTTGCAATAACGCTCTCAATCTGATCTAAGGTTTCCCTATCGGGCTTCTCAGGCTCAATAATATTGTATTTGCCGATCTCTCCGCCAGCCTTTATATGGATAAAGATTCCACGTTCAAGCGGATATATCAAGTCTAGAACAAATGCCGCAGACATTAGATCAGCTTCTGTTCCCAAACTGCTTGGATCCACAACGTAAAACGGCTCTAATCTATGTTTCTTGATGTATTCCGCCAAGTATGGATATTTCTCTATGGCCTCCTCTAGGGTTTTGGGTTTTTCGAGTTCTCTGAAGAGAGTTAATCCAGCTTCGTCTTGTTCTCTTTCATTCTCCCGACCAAAGATAGAGAGCGGCTTCTTTATCCTAACCTTACTAAGGGCGCTTTTAAGACTCCTAAACGGATGCGAGATTTTCATTCAGATCACTCTGCATTTTAAGTAACGCTTCGACTGATCACTCTCAAATTGAAGATTGATCGGTTAGATCTTCACGCCTCCCAAAGGCAAAACCCTCAATCCTACGAAGGGGTTTATCTCTAAACTTATGGAATCCTTTCTTTCCCCAACAGTCCCCCATAGCTTAACCACCTTAAGCAACTTTATCGAAACGCCCGCCAACTCCGCGTTTGAAAGAACAAGATAGACATCTGATGATGCCTTAAGTTTCATGATAATGTTTTCTGGAAGAAAGTTTGGGTGAAACGTTAAAATGATCGTTTTCCCATCTGAAACGAGATTCTTCATGCGCGTTATAAATGTTAAGAATTCATGGGGAGGGGTATTCATGGCTAGCACGCTTAGACTATCGATGACAACAGCATCATAACGATCTTTGTAGAGCTCTAAAAAGCATCGGGTAACCCTAAAGAATAGGGATGATAAGAATTTGCTCCACTGTCCTCCCTCGACATGCAGAGGATATATCTCAAGCCTTCCCTTAATATAATAATAGAAAGGATCCAGTTTTATTGATTTCATTTTTTCAAGGTACTCCTTAACTGTCGCTTCGCTGGTTATGACATACACGTTCAAACCTGCCTTCAGCATGGAATGAACTATGTGTTGTGTGAGAGCAGTCTTTCCAGTGCCGTAATCTCCCTCTACAGAGGTAAGAGAGGGATGCGGGAACCCGCCGCCTAAGGAATCATCAAGATCCTTAATTTGTAAGGATATGAGTTTCAAGCCGCTCGAACCTCCTCTTTCATCGCGGAAACTCCATAATGCGAAATGAAAACGATAATAACGGTTCCGTTAGTAGGTATGTTCGGAGCATCCGCGGGCAAGGAGACTATTATTTTTGCCTCTTCACCTGGGTTGATATATGTGTGAGTTGAAGGATTAAATGAGACTGTTGAGTTTTGAACCTTAATCTCCGAAACAGTATAATCCTCTATTAGATATGAACGCCAAGTATTATTTCTATAGGCGATGATGACACTGTTCCAATTAAAGTCTTGATTTTTCAGAAAGATCGTTTTTGATCCCTTATTCTTAACGTAAAATTGTACGTGAGAGGCGTTTATGTTCACCCTGTCAAGCTCGATTTGAACATCTAAGTCCCGATTTGGCAATGCATTCAATAGGATTACTAGCTGGTTTATCGCGTATAATAACGAGGCTGCTACAACGCCTATGAATGTTATTAATCCTATTAAGATAACGGCTGATGCGGCGGCTACGGAGAAGCCCATTCAAACCACCTTACGGTGGAGGTGGAAATAGATAACTATCCGGTATACCTCTAAAGGGAACAATTTTAACTTCGTAGATTGAAGCGTTGATGTCGGTATTTGGATAAGCCTTTATAATCGCGGTTTCGCCGATTTCCCATACGCCGTCACCGTCAACATCGATCAAATTGAATTTTCCGCTTCCAACAGTTGCTTCGCTACTGTAATAGCAGAGCATTGCCCGTCCATATTCGCCAACATAGACATCGATGACTGAATAGTCCGTGATTGGCATTAAGCCAGTATTCTTTGCGTATATTATGAAGTATTTAGGGGTCGTAGTTTCATTAACGGTGGCGTATCCTATATCAATGCGTATATTCAGATGTCTCTTAGAGATGTCGATTGTCTGGACTATATTGC
>CAZUUE010000168.1:0-3027 GCA_964623695.1 uncultured archaeon | reverse complement strand
TTATCCTCCCGGCTTTGGGAGCCGGTGACCCGAGTTCAAATCTCGGCGGCCCCATAAAAAAGATTGAGTTTTGCATCTCTAAATTCAAATCTCTGGTAATCGTGGCCTATTGGATATCGCTTTACAGCCACGTTATGGGGTGGAAAGAAGTGACCGACATGCGTCAATATCGTTCTTTTTGCATTGATCCTTTTAGCCAATCCCAAAGCCTCTTCTGCATTCATGTGCTTCTTAAACTTACCTCTTGGAGCTAAAGCTTCGACTATGAAAAGATCAGGTTCTTCCATTTCTTTCAAACTCCTCTTCGGTATATCCACATTAGTATCACCGCTTATCACAATCCTGTAACCGTTCCACTCTATTTTTACACCAACGGTATCCACGGGAGGATGATTAACCTCAAACAATGTTACGTCTAAGCCTATCAATTTAATCGTATCGTAACATTCAACCTCAACTGGCCTGTATTCGATGAACTCCATAAATCTACCTATATCATCGTGGATCTTTGGAGTCGTGTAAACCTTGACGTTGCTTTGAACTCTGTAAAAGTTACCAAACCCTCCAAAATGATCGAAGTGACAATGAGTCCAGATAACAGCATTGACAACATCGACGTTGCAATCTAACAGTTGTCTTCTCATGTCTGGTGATGTATCTATGAGTAATGTTTTACCTTCATTTTGAATCATCACGGAAAATCTCTTCCTTTCCCATCCCCTCCTCCTCGCATCTTCGCAAGTTTTGCAGTGACATCCTATGACTGGTGTTCCAGTTGAGTCACCCGTTCCAAGAAGGATTACCCTCATGGATGTTTAGTTCTCATGAAAGACTTTAAATTTTCCCAGTACCAATATCAATGATTATCATGCAAGAGAAATGACTATTATAAGAAGATAATGACTATATCTTGTGCAGAATCTCATCAACAAAAAACATTAAAATATCTAAGTTCATTCTAAAGTTCATGACCGAAGTCGTCATTCTGTCTGATAACAAAGTCATCAACCTGAGACCTCAAGGTTTAAAGGCTGAATGGGGATTTTCAGCCCTTATAAAGGCTAAAGATGTCATTTTATTCGATACTGGACAGACCGGAGTCGCGCTTGATAATCTACTCGTGTTGAAGGAAGAAAAACCGTCTAAGGTAGTTTTAAGTCATGGGCATTATGATCACACCGGAGGATTGATAAACTTCTTGAGATCGTTCGATCTGAAGATTTACACACATCCAGACGCTTTCTTGCCGCGATGGTACAAGGGTGACTACATAGGAATTCCATTTCAAAGGAATCAAATAGAATCCTACGCTGAAGTGATCGAACATAGTGATCCAATTGAAGTTTGCAAGGATGTAATAGCTTTGGGGGAGATACCGAGGAAGTACGAATCTGCACTACTCTCAGACTCTTTCGTTCTAAAGGGAGAAAAGAAGGTCGATGAGATCAAAGACGATCAGAGTTTGGTTATCAAAACCAAAGAAGGTTTAGCTCTCGTTTTGGGATGCTGCCATTCTGGATTGAGGAATACTGTTGAATACGCTGAAGATGTGGTTGGGGATGAGGTTAGGTTCATCTTAGGTGGGACACATTTAATAGCTTTTAAGGGTAACAAGCTCCTTGAGATCTTGGATTGGATTGAAAGATTTGAATGGATCGCACCCTGCCATTGCACAGGTTTGATGAACGAGTTAATTTTAAAGGAGAGGTTGGGTGATAGGTGTAAGATTATCGGTGCTGGAAGTCGTTTGAAACTTTAGAAGTCTGTCATTATTCTGAACTGATCTATGTCAGGCTTTTTTAACGCATTTAGAAACCTTCTCGCAGCACCTTCGACATCTCTTGCCCTTGTTATAGCTCTTCCAACGACGAGTATGTCAGCTCCGGCTGAGATGGCTTCATGTAAGTTTTCAACCCTTATACCACCAGCGACACCAACCAAAACCTTGAACCTCTCCTTAACATCCCTTGCAAGATTCCAAGGTGGCTTTGCATCTTCTTCATCTATAGCCCTGTGCAGTTCGACAACCTCTGGCATGACTCCGAAATCTTTTATCCTTTCTAATCTACTTATCGGATCCTCTACACCTAACATATCGACAATGGCGTATATCCCAACCTTCTGAGCTTCCTTTATTCCTTCGACTATCGTTCTTATCGGTGCCAATCCCGATATAACAACACCGTTTGCCGTTGCATCAACGGCCATTCTGGCTTCCAACTTACCGACATCGAGTGTCTTGAAGTCTATCACATAAAAGGCATCGGGCTTTATCTCCCTCATCTTCAGAACAACCTCGGCACCGTACTTCTTGGCTAGAGGAGTTCCAACTTCGTATATTATGTTATCGCTATCTGGGATCTGCTTCATAACTTCAAGCACATCTTCCAAGCTCGTCAGATCGAATGCGATCTGTAGGTAAGGGGGATCCCAAAGTCTCGTGAGCTTTCTACCTACAAGTGGATGGAAGGCTCTATCCTTCTCCCAAAGAACCTTATCAACATCTGGAAATCCACTCATAGCCCTTTTTATTGCCAGTTTTGTTGCAGAATAGTTGTAATAGTATATTTTGTTTTTGTCCTTGGCTTTCGGATGTATGAATACACTTACAATTATAACGAGATCCTCAGCTTTATCCTTTGGAATTATACCTTCCTCAACGGCATCAGCAATAGCCTTTGCAACCGCAGCCTGTGCAGGTCCAAACACTATCTCCGCCTGCTCCATACTCTTCACGGTGACCTTTGGAACAACTATGGCCGGTGGTTTCGTTATGAGGTTCGGTCTCAAGACGGCTAAGAGCGGTGTGTGCCCTGCGGAAAGTTGTGAAAGAGCGTTCGCAAACGCTTGCCCAACCACACCGTTCCTCTCACCTATCATGAGATCTATGTGAGCGACCTCGTAACCCTTACCAACCAAAGCCTCACCTATCCGCATAGGCGAAGGTATCGTGATAACTTTTAAACGTTCCTCTTAGTAAACTTTTTTAACAACCCAAAAGACCAAATTAGACATGATCACGATAAA
>CAZUUE010000167.1:0-3061 GCA_964623695.1 uncultured archaeon | reverse complement strand
AACCTGAAGAATGCAACTATAAAGGTTTATTACACGGATGAGGAGGTGGCTGGATTTAACGAGGAATCGCTCAGAATTTACAAGTGGAACGGAACAGCATGGATAGAGTTGCCTGGAGGAGTTAACACAGAAGAGAATTACGTTTGGGCAAATGTAACTAACTTTAGCTTATTTGGGGTGTTTGGAAATAAGGTTCCAATAGCTGAATTTACGTTCACACCAGCTAAGCCTAAAGCTGGTGAAACCGTTACCTTTGATGCGTCCTCATCATACGATCCTGACGGAACGATTGTAAAATACATCTGGGACTTCGGGGATGGTAGCAAAGAAACCACTAAAGTTCCAACCGTAACCCATGCCTACAGCTCTGAAGGAGTTTACACCATAACGTTAACAGTTGTCGATGATGATGGAGCAAGCACTACAGTATTAAAGTCCATCGAAGTTCAAGCTCCTTCACAAGCTCCACCATTCGCTTGGCTGATACAACTCTGGAAAGAACTTATGAACGTTTCAGGATTTGTTTCAACAGGAGAACTAGATGCATCTTGGGAGCTCGTTGATTACAGCGATAGCGACATTGGATACGGATTCATCGATGTTATTAGCATTAGCGAAGATGGAAAGACAGTAACAGTAACAATAGACAACGCTTATCCGGGGTACGAAGCGACAATAGACCTTAATATAGTTAACACGGGAAGCATTGCAGCGAAGATAGGTAAAATCGAGCTTAGCAAGGATGAAGCATTAGATGTCACTTATCCGCAGATAGAAGGAGAAGTGATCGATGTAGGTCAGAAGATAAGCGTTCCGGTGAAAGTTAAGGTGAACGATCTTGCCGAAGAAAAAAGCTCATACTCATTCAGTCTAACGTTCGAAGTGAGGCAATTTAACAAGTAAATTTTTTAATTCCCATCTATTCTGATTTATGATACCGCTGTTAATCCCAACCTTAGCCTTGATTTACTTCTTTCAGCCCCGCATTCCATTCGAATTGAGACCTCTCTTATGGCTATCGATTGCCCTACTCGTTTACAGCTTAAGAACAGACATCTGGTTTAAAAAACCAAGGAAGTGGCAGCTAGGCGAAAACCCAGTTCATGCAGGAGTTATGATCGCTCTACTCCAAATATCATTCCTAATCTTTGCCGGAATATTTTACAAGTTTGGAAGGAGCCCATACTCTTTCACACCTTCGGGATTACTCTTAAATTCTCTCTACGTTGCATCTACCGTAGCAGGATTAGAGCTTAGCAGAGCATACATCGTTAAGAGTTTTATCATTAAGAAAAGGAGAAGGGAGTTAACAGTTTTAATTCTCGTAGCCATATTCTTCACCCTCCTATCAATACCCCCATCAAAATATTCAATAGAAGATCCCTTATCGCTTTTCAAATTCCTTGGCATCTTCATCTCAACGCTTGCACAAAACATCTTTGCAACTTTTTTGGCTTTGGTCTGTGGAGCATCTGCATCAATAGCATACATGGGATCTCTTAAGGCTTTCGAGTTCTTCTCACCAATACTCCCAGATGTCCCTTGGATAACAAAGTCACTCATATGCACATTAGCTCCGGCAATCGGCTATCTTTCATCCCAGCAAGAAAGAGAAGTCAAGAAAGAATGGTTAACTACAACAGTTGCCTGTGCTTTTATCTTCTTTTTCTTCTTAGGATTGTTTCCAATTCATCCGGCAGTTATAGGGAGTGGAAGTATGAGACCGGCTTTGGATGTTGGAGATATTGCAATAGTTTTAAAGACCGATAAGATAAAAAAGGGGGATGTGATCCAGTATAGATCACCTGAAGGATTCACGATAACGCACAGAGTAATAGATATAAAGAGAATGGGCGGTGAGATCGTGTACATAACAAAAGGAGATGCAAACGATGAACCAGATCCGCCGGTATCTAAGCAACAGATAGTCGGCAAGGTAATAGCTGTTATACCAAAGGTCGGCTGGATAGGTATAATCTTAAAAGATTTCATTAAGATTATCGGGTTGAGAGTATGCTTGAGAGTATGCGTGTAAAGAGAAAGCTGAAAAAGGAAACGAGGTTTAGTATTTTAATTGCACTTTCTTTCATCTTTATACTCTCAATTTACTTCACGATCAATTCTTTTTCCACCCCTATCGAAGTGAAGAAGAACGTTAGCGTTTTCGAGTACGAACATTCAGGTAGCTTCGAATATATTGCCTATCTAAAGAATAACAGCCTCTTCAGTGTAAAAACACTTGGCACTGGAAGTAAAATATTCAAAGAAATAACTGAGAGATTGGAAATATTTTACAACTATGAATTTAAACCTGAAAGCGAAGTGAAAGGTGAATACGATGTGATTGCAAGGATAAAAACAGACCTATGGAGTAAGGATTACGTTCTCATTCCAAAAAGAAGTTTCAACTCAAGCTCTTTTAAAGTCGGTTTTCCTCTGGATATCAAGAGGTTCGAGGAGGAATATAAAAATATAAGTAAAGAAATTGGAGTTGAAGCCAAAAATCCAACCCTACTTATAATTTTCAACGTTCATGTCAATGCCAAAACAAAATATCCTGTAAGCGATAAGTTCACACATTCTTTAAGCGTGCCGTTGAAGGAGAAGGTTTTTGATGTAAAAGGTTTAACCTTGACACGTAAAGGATCTATTGAGAAGGAAGTAGTTGTCAAGCGGGAATCTATCGTATGGAAAAGATATCTATCAACTTTTACATCGATAGTACTTTTCCTATCTCTTACGTTATTTTACGTATTAACAGAAGGGATAGAAAAAAAAGATCCTACCAAAATACTGGAAAGATACAAGGATTGGATTGTTGAAGCAGAATCAATTCCTTTTGAGAAGGCTATATCAGTAAAAAATCCTGAAGACATCATAAAGGTTGCCGAAGAACTTGGGAAGCCCATTGTAAAGATCGGATCCAAGTTTTACGTTTTGGACGGAGATTTAGCATACGTTTATAAACCTTCATCATCATTATAATAGTAAAGATTATAATCATCGAGTTTGATACTGATCTTGGGTGAGTCGTATGCCAGCCGAAAATATGAATATTATA
>CAZUUE010000166.1:0-3077 GCA_964623695.1 uncultured archaeon | reverse complement strand
ACTTTTCCTCATCCACATCAACTCCAATCACCTTAAACCCACTATCCGCAATGACCGCAGCCAAAGGTAATCCCGCCTTTCCCAACCCCACTACGGATATCATCTCAACCACTCCTTCCTTATCTCCACAATTTTTCCTCAAATTATCCTATCATCCTCCCCTACGATCCTTTCCAGCTTCCTACCGCAATAGCATACGAAACCTCTCAGTCTAGCAGGAACTCCGTAAACCAAGCCAAACGGTGGGACATCCCTTGTAACAACGCTACCCGCTCCGACCATCGCATGTTCCCCTATCACAACCCCGCAGATTATGGTCGAATTTGCACCTATGCTCGCACCCCTCTTGACGAGGGTTGGAACTATCTTATCATCGCTCCATATGAATGCTCCTGGATACGGATCGTTCGTGACCGAGGAGCTCATAAAAACGTCATCCTCTATCTTCACACCCTTGTAGATGGACACGAAGTTTTGTATCTTCACGTTGTTGCCTATCTCAACATCTCTGTAGATGTAGACGCTTTTGCCGATGATACAGTTCCTACCTATCTTTGCCCCCTCCCTCACGTGAGCGAAGTGCCAGATCTTCGTTCCATCTCCTATGTCTTCCGTTTCGACTACAGCGGTTGGATGCTTAAAGTACCCCATGCTGTTTCACCATCTCACAGATCTTAAGGTTAAAAACGGCCTGCTCGGGTGTTACGGGAAAGCTTTCACCCCTCTCAACGCAATCTATAAAGGTCTCCAATTCAACCTTTAAGGGTTCAACCTTGTTGACCAGAACCTTCTCTATTATGTTTTCCTGAACGTACCTCCAACCTTCTATTCTATACTTCTCTGGCTTCCTGTAGATGAACAGCTCCTGAGACATGAAATCGCCCTCAATTGTGAAATCCTCCTCCTCGATGTGGATACTTCTGATCTTCTTCGCTGCCATCCTGCTTGCGGATATAGTCACAACCGATCTGTCGAACCTTATCAACACGGTACTAACGTCTCTGTTTCCGGCGCTGAAAATCTTGAATTCTCTGTTTGGAAACAAAACGTGAAATACTATGTCTATATCGTGGATCATGAGATCCTCAACGACAGAGCTATCGGTTATCCTTATCGATGTAGGATTGTGCCTCTTTATATCTACGTAAATTGGATCGTTGATTATCTCCCTGATCTCACCGACTATAGGGTTAAACCTCTCGATGTGCCCCACGCCGACTACAACATCCCTCTTTTCCTTAAGGGTCTCCAGTACCTTCTTTCCCTCCTCAAAGGTCAGTGTTATTGGCTTCTCAACTAGGGTATGGATGCCCCTTTCCAGCACCTTCGTCAGAACCTCGAAGTGTAGACTTGTGGGAACGCATATGCTCACGGCATCCACCACTCTGAGAAGATCGTCGAGCGAGTCGCAAACCACTGCATCGAATTTTTTCATGCTTTCAGCAGCATCCCTGTCGACATCGTAAACGTATATATCCTTGACCCTCTTCAATTCTGAATAAACTCTCACGTGGTTCTTACCCATCCTTCCAACCCCGATAACTCCGACGTTCATGATCATTCCTCCAAGCTGTTAACCGTTTCCACTATATACTCCAGATCTCGCTCCGTTAACGCCGGATGTACCGGCAGACTTAAAATACTATTTGCGACCACTTCAGCCATGGGACATCTAACCTCACCGTATCCCAATTTTATGTACAACGGTTGTTTATAAATCGGTGTTGGGTAATGGATAGCGCATCCCACGCCCCTACTCCTAAGGTATCTCACGAATTCATCCCTATCCATCGGAAAATCCTCGGTAATTCTAACCACATACTGATGATAGACGTGCTTCACGTTCTTAGCTTCATAGGGCTTGATTAAACCCTCCACCTTTATATACTTGTTTAGATACCTAGCGTTGCTCCTCCTGATCTCATTCAGCCTATCCAACTTCTCAAGCTGGGCTAAGCCTATGGCAGCTTGGATGTTGGTCATCCTGAAGTTGTATCCGAGCTCGATATGATTGTACTTCGAAACCTCGCCGTGGTTTCTCAACAACCTACACTTTTCATCGATATCGTCATCGTTCGTGGTGATCATTCCGCCCTCCCCCGTAGTCATGTTCTTCGTCGGGTAGAAGGAGAAACATCCGACACCGAAGCTCCCGACCTTCCTCCCATCGTACTCCGCCCCATGGGCTTGGGCGGAGTCCTCGATTAAGATGAGGTTGTGATCCTCGCAGATCTCCACGATAGCCTTTACGTCGAAGGGATGTCCGAACAGATGCACCCCCAATATGGCTCTCGTTTTGTTCGTTATCTTCTCCAAGACATCGTTGGGATCTATGTTGTAAGTTCTTTCGTCTATGTCTGCAAACACGGGCCTTGCCCCTTGATAAAGGATGGAGTTGGCCGTTGCTATAAATGAGAACGGAGTGGTTATGACCTCATCACCTTGCCTGATCCCACAAGCCTTCAAAGCTACATCCAGAGCTACGGTTCCGTTGCAAACGGCGATTGCATGTCTGCTTCCTATGTATTCAGCGAATTTCTCCTCAAATTCTCTGACAACATCACCTTGAGCGAGCATTCCAGATTTCAAAACTTCGATCACCCTACGAGTCTCCTCTTCACCTATGATCGGTTTCGCTATCGGTATCATCTTTGCACCTCCTTATTCTAAATAGAACGGTTCCTCCGCTCGTAAAAGGCTTTCCCGGATCTGGACATTGAACGTAGGCGTTGCACTCATCACCTATACCGAGGGATTTCGGAGATATCCCGTGGGCAATGGCATAGAGAATGTTCTGCATGGCCGATAATGCATGTATGCATATTCTGGTATTCAAGGGTTCGATGTAAAACCCGTTAAAGACGAACGAATCTCCAGGCCTGTATCCGGCGGCACAGTAACCCTTAACCTCTACAACCTCCACGATCAACTTCATAATGCGTGGATTTAAGAAGGGCAGATCTAAAACTTTCGGTTAGTTTTATCATCTAAGTTTACCAGCTATGGACAATGTTGATAGCCATAGAGGGAATCGACGGCTCTGGAAAGACTACGATAGTTAAATTCCTCGAAGAAGA
>CAZUUE010000165.1:0-3096 GCA_964623695.1 uncultured archaeon | reverse complement strand
AGATTAAGTTTATTTGAACCAAATACATCATGAGGTATCATATCGTAAAGCTACCTGCTCTTTAAATTTTTATTTCAGAGTTGAATACCAAACTTTTCTATCTACTGTTTAGGGCGGGGAGAGGTCAGGGTATAAGTCTGTGTCTGTCCCTTGGAAAGAGAGTTGCTTCCCTTATGTTCTTCAGATTCAGCATGGACATAAGCAACCTCTCCAATCCCAAACCCCAGCCAGCGTGAGGTGGCATACCGTATTTAAAAGCCTTCAAATAAAATTCAAAACCGTCTGGATTCAAACCCTTGGATTTCAAGCTCTCGACAAGCTCATCGTATCTGTGAATTCTCTGTGTCCCACTTGCAAGCTCCAAAGCTCCCTTCATCAGATCAAAGCTCTTGCACAACTTCGGATTGTCTTCGTAGGGCATGGCGTAGAAAGGTTTGCATTCTGTCGGCCAATCGACTATGAAGTAGTGAACGTTCCCAATCTCTTCAGCCAAAATCTTCAAAGCGGGAGTTGTTAGATCTTCACCCCAAGGAACCTCCTCTCCCCTTCTCATTGCTATCTCAACAGCTTCATCGTAGCTAAGCCTTTCAAAGGGTAAGCTTGGAATTTCCAAGTCCAAGTTCAACCATCTTAAGAACTTCTCGCAACTCTCAATCACATCCTCGTAAACCCTGACGATTAGTTCCTCAAGTATCCTCATAACGCCGTTATGATCGGTGAAGCTCATCTCTATGTCGATCGATATAGCTTCGTTTAGATGTCTCGTCGTATTGTGTTCCTCAGCTCTAAATATCGGAGCTATCTCAAATACCCTATCGAATCCGGATGCCATCAAGATCTGTTTGTACAACTGTGGGCTCTGATTTAGGAACGCTTCCTTTTCAAAGTAGCTTATCGGGAACAGCTCAGTCCCTCCTTCAGTTGCGGTTGAGACTATCTTCGGTGTGTTGACCTCTATGAAACCTCGCTCAGATAGAAAATTCCTGATGCTCTGAATGATGCTGTGCCTTATTCTGAATATTGCTTGAATCCTTGGCTTTCTCAGATCCATGAACCTGTGATCCAAACGTGTGTCGAGTTCGGCCGGAACCTTCTCCGTAACTTCAAGTGGTAAGGGAGCTTCGGACTCGTTCAAAACTTCGATCACCTTTGGAACTATCTCGTATCCTTGCGGAGCCTTTGGTTCCTTCTTAACTGTTCCAACAACCTTCACAACGCTCTCTCTTCTTATCTTCTTTGCCTTATCAAAAGTCTCAGCAGGAACATTCTTCCTAGGTAAAGTAACCTGAATGAATCCTTCCCTGTCTCTGAGTATCAGGAAAATCAATCCACCCAAATTCCTTATCTCATGTATCCATCCGTATATCGTTATATCCTTCCCAACGTCTTCCTCACCTATCTCACTTGTCCATTTTCGCATTCTCTCACCCTTATCTCAACGGATCTAGCATGAAGTTCGAAACCTTCGGCCCTTGCAAGCTTCACAACCGCATCTCCAATCCTCTTCAAAGCCGATTTCGTAAGTATTTGATACGTGAAGTGTTTCATGAAGGTTTCGACACTCAATCCAGAGAAAACTCTTGCGTATCCAGACGTTGGTAGTATGTGGTTTGTTCCACTTGCATAGTCGCCGCATGCAACTGGACTGAACTCACCCAAAAATACGCTTCCAGCGTTCTTAACCTTATCTAGGTATCTCTCGGCATCTCTACAAAATATTGACAGATGCTCAGGTGCAACGGCGTTTGAAATCTCTATAGCCTCATCTATCGAATCGACTATGCACAACTTTAGGTTTTCCAAGTTCAAACCCTTCCCCTCATTCCTAGCTATCTCATCTATCTTTTGAGCTTTTTCCTTCGAACTCGTTAGAACTATTGCAATGGACATGGGATCGTGTTCAAGTTGAGCCAAGCAATCAAAAGCTACGAATGTCGGATTTGCGTATTCGTCAGCGATCACCATTATCTCAGATGGGCCTGCCGGCATGTCTATGGCAACATCCCTCTGAACTATTAGCTTTGCAGCCGTGACGTAAACGTTTCCAGGTCCAACTATCTTCTCAACCTTCTCAATGCTCTCGGTTCCGTAAGCCATTCCGGCTATAGCCTGGGCACCTCCAACGGCATAAATCTCATCGAATCCAGCCAAATCGCACGCGACGAGTGTCAGGGGATTTATCTTACCGTCTCGGTTTGGAGGTGTGCATGCTATCAACCTGTCGACACCTGCAATCTTTGCAGGAATACCCGACATCAAAGCAGTTGAAGGGTAAGATCTCTTTCCACCTGGAATGTAAACTCCAACAGACTCAATCGGAGTGTATCTCTTTCCAAGTATGCAGTCTCCAAAGTCGATCTTTATGTCTCTATCGACCGACGTTATCGAATGAAACCTCTCTATGTTTTCTTTTGCAATCTCAAGTGCATCCAAGATCTCGTCGTCGATGGAATCGTAAGCTCTATCTATCTCATCCTTTGGAACCCTCAGATACCTCTGCCTTACTCCATCGAATCGAACTGTAAATTCTATCAGAGCCTTGTCCCCTTCTTCTTTAACCTTTTCAACTATTGGCTTGACCTTCTCCATGTAATTTTCCCAGTTCGTTTTCACTCTCAAGTTCAAGATTTCATCTTTTGAAACGATCATGTACACAGTCTTTAGCTTTGGTTAAATAGTTGTCTCAATTCATTAACGGGCAACATACGAAACTCGATTTCAAAACATTTAAAATGCGTTGAAATAACAGTGTTCATGCCTTTAAACGTCGCATGTCTCATGATCCTACTCGTTTACGGAACAGTCGTTGGTCATGGGGAACGATGGTATGTTCGTGAGCGATGAAAGGGGAGCGATAAAATTTCCATCACCGACGGATGAGATCATAACAGATGCTTTAAAGAAGGGAGGAGATCTTTTAGCCTTCTATCAGTCCAAGTCACATCCATACATAATCGAAGAGTTCAGATGTGATTTCCGCGACAAACTTCTCGAATACTACGTAAACTGACCATGTGATCAAGTAAATAAATCTTTCCAAATTTCAACGGAGCAAAGACTGACGACATCGTAGAAAGTTACGCCAAGTTTATGGCT
>CAZUUE010000164.1:0-3111 GCA_964623695.1 uncultured archaeon | reverse complement strand
ATCTTCCAAGTTGACTTCATCTGCTTTTACGAGTTCTATGTCGAGGAGATTGACCATAGCTCTGTTTTCCTGATGCATTATGTCTCCGTAATAGAGTATGTCTGAATCCACACCGTAACTCTTTGCAATCTCCTTTAAAGCTAAAGCGGATGAGATTGCATCTGGATCTGGGTTGTCATGTGTGAATATACCCATCTTACCGTTGCAACTTTCGATAACATCTTCCAACCTCTTAAGCTTTCTGTAAGTATCAGATCTCTTTATAACATCTAAAATGACGGACTTCATGGATTCACTCGGAACCAAGACAAAGTCAGCGTTGGCAAATTCGTTCTTCATCTTTGAACTCTTAGATCTGACTATTATAAACACGTCCCTACTGAACTTTCTCACGATCTCGACTGCCCTTTTATTGACCTCCATGTCGGAAGTTAAAATGATAACAGCTGAAACGCTGCTGAAATCTATGTTACGGTACAGATTATCGTCGGTTGCATCTCCAACGATCGCATCGTAGTTTTCATCTCTTAAAAACTCAACTCTTTCTCTTGATGCATCTATCGCCAAAACCTTCTTGCCCCTCTTGACCAGTTCCTTAATCAAACTAAAGCCGGTCGCGCCACAACCAATCACGATGTATTCGTATTTAACTTCCATTTGTGGAATGGGATGAGTGAAAGATATTTAAAGCTAACTAATAGCTATGGAACTTAAAGAGATCATGAGAGTTATAAGGGAAAAGTATTACGAGATCGATTCAAAATCGGGCGAACTATTCCTTTTAACGGTCTTATTCGAGGAAGTTGGAGAACTTGCTGAGGCGGTAAGAAAGAGAGACATTAAAGCTATTGAAGAGGAGCTTGCAGACGTTTTGTTCATGGTTTTAAGCTTGGCAAACCTGTTTGATTTGGATGTTGAATCTAAGCTTGTTGAGAAATACGTAGTAGGCGATCCAAGCTCCAGATGGGACTTACCTATACATGACACCCGAAATAGAAACGAATAAAAACGTATGAAGATTAGACGGATCATGAGGATACTGGTAGCTTCAGAGGGTTACCCCAGAGACGTAAAATTTGGTGACGAAAAAATCTTCTTGAGTATAATAGATTCAAAGAGGTTTAAGGAGGACAAGATAATCGAGAGAAGAAGGGAAATTGAGATAGAAGAAGATCACTTCGTAACGTTGGGTGATCCGGTTGATGAAATCGTGAAATTCTCAAATGCATTAAACGTCGACTTCATCATAGTCGACGATATAAATCTGGGTTTAAACGTCTCTTTTAGGATTTCAAAGCCCGTTTTGATATTGAAATGCGAAGATCCCTTTAGAAAAGGTTTAATTTGTTACAATCCGATATTCTTCAACTTCGCTATTAAGAGAATGCTAAGTTCACTACCTTTTAAAGAGTTGCACGTTTTACACGTCCTTGAACCAATATTCTCTCAAAACTCTGGAATGAAGAGGTTAATTATAGATGTAAAGTCGCTTTTGAATGAGGTTAAGTTGAAGGTTAAAAGGGTCAAGGAGGTTCACGTGAGAGTTGGAGATCCGGCAAATGAAATCCTTGAAACTGCTAAGGAGCTGAACGTGACGTGCGTTGTTATGAGCGTTGGAAGAACGACTGAAGATGTTGCAATGAAATTCGAATCGTCGATTTTAGTTTGGAGGGATCTGATGAAGCGGAACGGTTTTATTCAGAGGGTTTGAAGTATAAAAGCATGGTTAGAGTTGTTGCAACCGGGACGTTTGACATAATCCATCCAGGACATATAAGATTCCTTGAAGAGGCGAAAAAGTTGGGTGACGAGCTCATAGTCATAGTTGCAAGGGAGAAGAACGTTAGACATAAGCCCAAGCCCATAATACCCGAAAAGCAGAGGGTTAAGGTTGTTTCGGCATTGAAACCGGTTGATAGAGCTATTTTGGGAGATGAACACGATATTTTCAAACCGATAATGGAGTTGAAGCCTGACATAATAGTTTTGGGGTACGATCAACACTTCAATGAAAAGAAGATTGAGGAGGAACTTAGAAAAAGGGGTTTAAAAACGAAGGTCGTTAGAATAAATGCAAAGGAGGAGTGTGAGTACTGTTCTTCAACGAAGATAATAAAGAGGATAGTCGATGTTGTTAAGAGCAGGTTGAAGGAGTATGAAGAGTTCTTTAAAGCAAGAGGAATGATTTAGGCATGTTTGAAGCAAAGAAGTTGCCTACGGTTTTAAGTTCTGAAGAGCTTCTGGATAAAGCGTTCGGGAGAGCTTCAAAGGTTAAGGGGAGAAATAGAAGAGAAAGAACATTGAACAAGCTTGCAACGGTTTCAAACGTTTTAAGAGATTACTTTAACAGGATAATCAAGTCTCATCCGAGTTACGATAACCTTCCAGAATTTTACAGAGATATGATAGATCTTCTGGTTGGAATTAGAAGGATAAAGAGGGCATTGGCTTCGTTGAACTGGGCTAACGGAATGATACAGAAGATAATAAGCAAGGCTATCAGAGATGTGAAGGGTGGAAAGGATCCTGTTCAAGTCTTAAGATCAACTTATGGGAGAATCTCTTCGATAGTCAATCAGATAGACGGAGATCTTAGATTTTTAAACGATCTTAAGGGAACTTTGAGAGAGATTCCGACTTTAACTGAAGATCCAACAGTTGTAGTTGCGGGTTATCCAAACGTCGGGAAGTCCAGTTTTGTTTCAAGGGTCTCAAGCGTAAAGCCAGAGATTGCGAGTTATCCTTTTACAACGAAGAGGATACATGTAGGATATTTGAATTTGAATGGAAGGATTCAGATCATAGATACACCTGGACTTCTCGATAGACCACTTCATAAGAGGAACGAGATTGAAAGAAAGGCAATTTTGTGTCTTAAGCATATCGCCGATTGCATACTTTTTATAATCGATCCTACAATTGATATAGAACCGCAGAAGAATCTTTTGGAAGAGATAAAAAAGAACTTCGATGTTCCAATAATCGTAGCTTACAGTAAATCGGACTTACATGATAAAAGAGATCTACCTGCATTTTCAAGTTTAACAGGAGAAGGGATAGATGGGATAATAGAAGAGATCAAAAGGAATCTCTTTGATCATAACTCAAGAC
>CAZUUE010000163.1:0-3113 GCA_964623695.1 uncultured archaeon | reverse complement strand
TCCTCATATTCGACTACAACATTCTTAGCTTTACCTTCTCTAACCAGTTTGAACACTTCTTGAGACCTCTACGCTTCTCATTAACTCCAGAAGCAACATCTTCTATTATTTCCATGACTTCTAAACCTCTACGCTTGCAGAATTCAATAAGTCTTTTCTTTTGATTTTCGAGATAATCTTTCTTTTTTCTCGTTGAAACTCTACAATAGATTATTGCCGTATTTTCCGGAGTCTGTCTAATCCTACCCATCAACCTATCAAGTTCAGAACTATCAACATACCTATGCTTCCCTATCCTTATCCCTTTTATTATTCCTTTATCAATGTATTTTCTTAGCGTGTTCGGATGCAGTCCACAGTATTCTGATGCTTCTTTCATCCGCATTAATACCATTAAATTATGGTAAGATATGTTAGGGTTTATAAGGATTTCGATGACTGTTTCTCACATCCCAAACCTCAAATATATCTTCTCACCCCTAAGAATTGCTTCTTTAAGCATCTTTCCAGCCTCTTTATCCTTCCTTATCTTTATCGTTCCTTTCTTACTTACAGCCACGGTAAATAGATACTCGTTGTTTGCAAAGATATCTACGGTCTTTCCCTCAAAACCCTTTGCATGGATCAGATAGTGTTTGGTATCTTCCTCAACCGTAACCTCGACTTTGACCTCTTCGTAGAGCGGTTGAACGTCAAGCTTCATACCCAGCTCTCTCTCAATGTTCCTTATCCTCCTACCCCTCCTACCAAGCAACCTTGGGATATCGTTCTCTGGAACCTTAACGATCGCCTTAGTGTTGCTTAAGACTTGAACTTCAAACTTCGAAACGTACCTCCTAACTACATCTTCAACAACCTTTCTTATCTCTTCAAGGTTCTCTTTTTCAATCGGCATCACGACTACCTGTTCACCGTAAGTGTATATCTCGTATTCAACCCTCTTCGACTCGAAATCTATCACTTCAATAACTGGCCTAGCAAGATCCTCTTCGGTCATACCGTAAGGAACCTTGACGGTGAAGTTCAACTCGTAAACCTTGCTTATCTTGCCAGCATCTATGAATATCACGGTATCGACAACCTGTGGAATCATACCGAGCTCAACCCTACCGATCAACCTTTGAATAGCATCTATCGCTCTGGTAGCATGAGTGACTCCGATCATTCCAACACCGGCCAATCTCATATCGGCAAACACCTGAAAGTCAGAAGTTTTTCTCAACTCATCGTATATCGTGTAATCTGGCCTTACAAGCAGGAGTACATCTGAAGTCAAAGTCATGTCACCTTCAAGTGGAGCGTACTGGGTTATCTCATCTCTAACCATGAGATCCCTCGGGCTCTCCATCGTCTTCACCATATAACCCATCTCCATGAGATAATTCGCCACGCTTGCGGCAAATGTCGACTTTCCTGCCCCAGGCGGGCCAGCGATCAGGATACCCCTCTGCTTCTCAACAAACCTCTTCTTCAACTCCTCACTTACACCGTACTCATCCAGCGTTACCCTTGCAATGGGTCTTACGGCAGTTATCTCCATCCTGTCCGAGAAGGGTCTTTCGGCAATCGCTATTCTGATGTCCCTAAGCTGTACAATCGTACAACCTTTTCTTTCTATCTCGATGCTACTGTCTTCATCTATTCTCGCGACTTCGAGTATCTCGTGTGCGATATCTTGCAGTTCTTCAAGTGTCATAGGTTCTTCTCTGATCTTAACGAGTTTCAATTGACCTATCCTACCCCTCTTTGCAAGTGGAGGCACACCTTCTCTGAGATGAACGCTTGCAGTGTCTTGCGTGAAAAAGCTCATTATCTTTGTGTCCTCTGGCTTTAAAATCCTCTGTTCAAGGTAAACTGCATTTATTCCCTTTGCAATCGCGACCTGATACTGAACCCTGTCACAGGTTATTAAAATGGCTTTCTCATCTTCTGCTATCTTACGTATCAGGTTATCTATCTCACCGCTCTTGGCGAGTTTTATCTGATCTATCGACGGTCTCTTACCCAAAAAGATAACATCGAAACCCTTTTCGTTTGCAACCTCCCTTATCTTACAGACCTCTTCGAGACCTTTGAAACCGGTCATCTTACCCCTGTTAGCCTGCGCTTCGAGTTCGGCCATTGCAGGTTCAGGGATTATTATAGTTCCAGATATCTCGCCATTCTTCAACATCTTTGAAACCCTTCCATCGATCAGAGCACTCGTATCTATAACGTACTTCACGGAAACACATCAGTTAAGAGAATACTTAACGTTTTTGTAGTATGCTATATGTTAACTCATTAAGTACCCTCCCCTTTATTTCCTATGGAAACCATCCTGTCCAAACGATCGATTAGATCCAACATTTTCAAAGATAAATTTATATAATAATCCAATTTATTTATATCATTACAATTATTTATATCTTTTATTAAAATATATAACTTACTTTTTAAAATGTTCTTTAACTGACTTATATCATTATAGTACTCATTATAATCATTAAATTTAACTTTAACAAACTCCTTTTTCTTTTCTTCTTTTTTCTCTTTCTTCTCTTCTAAAGGTTCGACATTACCTTTTTCATCTATCTTGAATTCTCTTTTACAAGAAGGACATAAAACTTTACCTTCATACTTAAACAGAGGCATCTTGCAGTCTAAGCAGTGTTGGGCCAACATCTTTGCACCTTTATATAGTAATTCAACAGCATCCGAAACACTTTTATCCATAGTCTTACATGAGAAAGACAACAAAAAGTTTTTTCTATAAGGAGGTGGTGAGAATGGAGGATGTCTTAAAAGCAGTGTTAGATATGTTGGACAGAATAGTACAAGACGACTCCGTTCCAAGAAACGTTAGAAGGATTGCCAGCGAGATTAAGAAGGATCTCATGAACGATAAGGAAAACATGGCAGTTAAGGCATCTTCAGCCATATCCATACTCGAAGACATATCATCCGATCCGAATCTACCCATGCATGTAAGAACGCTAATTTGGAATCTTTCAAGTTTACTTGAAAAGTTAACAGTTGAAAGATAAAGTTAGATTCTATATTTTGTCTTGTTAACTTGGTTATCGATTTCCACAGGAAATAAAGGGGGGAGGGGTATAAGTACTGTTATTAAT
>CAZUUE010000162.1:0-3113 GCA_964623695.1 uncultured archaeon | reverse complement strand
AAGCCATATCACACTTAATATATCCCACCAGCTTCGCTATTCACACTGTCAGTTAAGATGGCTGAAAAAGTTATACCGAACCTAAGTGAAGTGAGCATATCGAAGTTGTCGATCTGTAGCAACGTCCAAGAAAATGGAGAGATACTGCTCGATGCCCCCCGAAGGTGCAATGCAATTTACTCGACTGATCAGTCCATAAATGTGAAAAGACCGTACTTTAAAATGCCGATGAGGGTAGTATAATTCATGCGTGCGATATATTCGGATGGCAATCGTTTTGAACTCTTGCAATGATGAAACGACCATGATTGCAGATGTCTTCATCGAACTTAAGGAGGGCGTGATGGATGCCGAAGGAGAAGCTGTGAAAAAGGCTTTAAGACTTCTGGGCTTTAAGAAGGTGAAAAGAGTTTCAAGTGTTAAGGTCTTTAGGATCGAGCTTGATACCGAAAACAGAGAAGAAGCTGAGAGAGAACTCAAGGAGATGTGTGAGAGGCTCTTGGCCAATCCCGTAATTCAGAACTATAAGATCGTCCTTAGGGAGTGATGGTCATGTTATATCGTAAGTTAGAATTTCCCTTTGAGATTTACGAGATAAATCTGGTGGAGGCAAGTGATGATGAACTGGTTAAAATCAGCGAAGATCTGGGTTTGGCTTTAAACTTGGAGGAGATGCGTAAGATCAAAGAATACTTCGTCAAAAAGGGAAGAAACCCCACAGATATAGAGCTACAATCTATAGCCCAAGCCTGGAGTGAGCACTGTTGCTATAAAAGCTCGAAATGTTATTTGAGGGAGTATCTGTTTGGAATTGAAAAGGACTACGTCATTTCGGCTATAAAGGAAGACTCTGGTGTGGTAGAATTCGATGAAGAACACGCTTACGTTGTGGCTTTGGAATCTCACAACCATCCTTCCGCCGTTGAACCTTACGGAGGTGCGGCAACTGGTATCGGTGGGATTTTAAGGGATGTTCTGTGCATGGGTGCTCAGCCAATTGCATTGGTCGATCCCCTATTTTTCGGCAATTTAGACTTGAAAGATTTGCCAAAAGGGACAAAGCATCCCTTGTATCTTCTCTTTGGTGTAGTTGCTGGGATAAGGGATTACGGTAACAGGGTTGGAATTCCCACGGTGGGAGGTATGCTTTTCTTCGATGAAAGCTACATCACAAACTGCTTGGTTAACGTAGGCTGTGTTGGAATTGTAAAGAAGAAGAACATAGTACATTCGAGGGTCGGAAACGTCGGTGATTTGTTCGTCTTGGTTGGCGGTGCAACTGGAAGGGATGGAATTCACGGTGTAACCTTCGCTTCTAAAGAGTTGAGCGAAGAAAGCGAGGAGGAGAGAGGAGCTGTTCAACTTGGAAACCCGATAATGAAGGAACCACTAATACATGCGTGTCTTGAAGCCGTTGAAAAGGGACTTGTAACTGGAATGAAGGATTTGGGTGGCGGAGGATTGAGCTGTGTTGTGGGTGAGATGAGCTACGCTGGAAACTGTGGTGCAGAGGTTTATCTTGACAAGGTTCATTTAAAGGAGAAGGGCATGGCTCCCTGGGAGATATACATTTCTGAAAGCCAGGAAAGGATGATGCTGACGGTCAAGCCTGAGCATGTAGATGACGTTTTGGACATATTCAAGAAGTGGGATGTGCCAGCTGTCGTTGTCGGTAAGACTATTCCAGAGAAGGTCGTAAGGGTTTATTACAGAGGATACAAGATATACGAGTTGGAATTGGATTTTCTGCTAAGTGCTGTTGAATACTGCAGACCTTACAAGGTGAAGAGGGTTAAAGCAGTCGATGAGACTTCCAAGCCCCACAAACTAAAGGATGTTTTGCTCAAGATGCTCGAGCATCCGAACGTTGCAAGTAGAGAATGGATTATAAGGCAGTATGACCACGAAGTTAGGGGTTGCACAGTTCTAAAACCGCTTCAGGGCAGGTTAAACAGGGAAACTCACGGAGACTGTGCCGTCATAAAGCCCACAGATTCATGGAGGGGTTTGGCTTTGACTACGGACGTGAATCCTTGGATGACGAAGATAGATCCGTTCTGGGGGACTGCAAGCTCTTTTGATGAGATGGTGAGGAATCTCATAGCCGTAAATTCGACACCGCACAGCTTTGCGGACTGTCTGAACTTCGGAAATCCAGAGAAACCAGACAGAATGGGTGAATTTGCCGGGTGTGTTAGAGCTTTGGGATGGATGGCCAAGGGATTTGGCTTGCCATGTGTAAGTGGAAACGTGAGCTTCTACAACGAAACTACGTTCAGCTCAGTCGCCCCAACTCCTACGCTCATGGGTATTGGAATAGTTGAGGATGTTCGTAAGGTCATAAGTTCCGATTTCAAAGGCAAAGGAGAAGTTGTTTTGGTTGGTGAAACGCTTAAGGAGCTTGGCGGAAGTCTTTACTGTGCTGTAACTGGACAAAAGAGCACGATTGTGCCTAAGACATCACCAAAGAGGCTGAAAAGATACGCGAATGCAATGCTTCGTGCTTTTAAGGAGTTCAAAGTTTACGCTTGTCATGACTTGTCCGAGGGTGGATTAGCAGTTGCCTTGGCGGAGATGTGCATTGGTGGTTGGAGGGGTTGCAAGGTTGACTTGGCTGAGTTGAAGGGAGAAGAATACGTTAAGTTGTTTGCGGAGTCAAACACAAGATGGCTTGTAGAAGTTGATGACGCTGAGGAGTTCGTTAAGTTCATGAGGTTAAGGGGCTTAAATGCTTATGCAATTGGAATTGTTGAAGGGGATATGCTTGAAGTTAAGGGTTGTTTCAATGTTGGTGTTGAAGAACTCGATAAAGCTTGGAGAAATGGATTGACAAGGTTTACTGGTTGGTGAACGTTGCGATCCATTGATCGCATTGTATTAAATAGACTTTATTCAAAATATAATATAGGTTATGAAGGATAAGCCCCGAAAGGAGCTATATGTCCAGATTCTGTTCTCTCTGAAAGCTCGTTGATGAAATGAGACTAAAGAATTCTTCATGTCATTACGAAAGTAGTAGAGAACAGGAATGGTTTGATTGGGCTGAGTAATCTTAATATTTAGGGTCCTTTCCTAATCACATCTCAGCTAACCTCTGTAAAACCTTCTTTTCC
>CAZUUE010000161.1:0-3120 GCA_964623695.1 uncultured archaeon | reverse complement strand
GTGATGTGTCCCAAGGTGGACGTATGTCTATCAAAGACTTCGTCCGCCGAACCCCCCTAAAATGCTACTCCCTATACTCTTTCAACAGAGCATTTAAAATCCTTAACTTTAGAAATTTAATATCTTTTAAAACGACCTTTTTATCAATGAAGCCATCGAGTAGAGTTGAGGGCATATCCACTTCTCTCATCAGAAGGATGTTTGAAGTGGTTGAAAAAGCTAAGAGGGAGGGTAAAGAGATAATCAACCTCTCGATAGGCGAACCAGATTTTAACACACCTTCAGAAGTCATTGAAAGGGCATACGAATACATGAAAGCTGGCTATACGCATTACACGTCAAACTTCGGTATTGAGGAGCTTAGAGAGTTGATAGCTGAACGTTACGGTGTTTCTGCTAAAAACGTGATGATAACAACCGGATGCAGCGAAGCCCTGCTGAACGCAAGTTTGGCTTTCATCGAAGATGGAAGTAACGTAATTATCCCATCCCCCAACTTTCTAAGCTACTTCACATACGCAAAGATTTGCAAAGCTAAGATTGTTCAGATAAAAACTCACGAAGACCTCTTCGAACTCAATCCAGACAAGCTTAACGAGATCATAAGCAGGAATTCAGTCATATTCATAAACTATCCAAACAACCCTACAGGAGTAGTTGCAGACAGTAAAAATCTAAGAGAAATTGTTGAAATAGCGAGAGATTACGATTCTATCGTGATAAGCGACGAGATATACGATCGAATACACTTTGACAGAAAACCTACGAGCTTAGCTGGTGAAGAGAACGTTGTAGTCGTCAACGGATTTTCGAAGTCATTAGCCATGACGGGCTGGCGTATTGGATTTGTAATAGCTGAAGAAGATCTAATCAACGAGATTCTTAAGGTTCATCAGGTTAACGGCGTATGCGCTCCGGCTTTTGCTCAGAAGGCTGTAGCAGATCTCTTTCCAGAAATCGATAGATTTTTAGATGTCATGGTGAAGGAGTTTAGAAGGAGAAGGGATTTTGTCTATTCAAGACTCAAGAGGTTTTTCAATGTCGTGAAGCCTGAAGGTGCCTTTTACATCTTTCCAGACGTTGGTGTGGATTGTGAGAAATTCTGCGAGGAGCTTTTGGTTGAGAAGGGTGTATGTTTGACACCTGGAAAACCCTTCGGTGATTGGAACGACAGACACGTAAGAATATCTTTCGCAAATTCGATGGAGAACATTAAAAAGGCTATGGAGAGGATAGAGGAGTATGTTGAAGAATCTGGAGAGGAAAGAGGTTAGGGAATACGTCAAGCTACTCTTCGATTGCTACGAGGAGCTTAAGTTACTGTTTGGCGACGAGTTCATCGGTAGGGAGATCCTCGAAAGTTACTACTCGTCCCTCAAGAGCTACGATGGAATAATAGTTTTTAAGAAAGATAGGATAGTTGGATTCATCGAACTCAAGGTAAAGGAGTTTGAGAGGAGATTGCCGATCAGACCATTCTTAACGCTTGGATTTCTGAAGGGATTGAAGGTTAGGATGCTCATGGACTTCTTCGATAAGAAGCCAAGGAGAGATGAGGTCTACGTTAGATTCATAGGAGTTCATCCGAAGTTTGACAGATACGAAATAGGTGGAACTCTGATAGATGAAGCCTTGAGGTTTGCAGACAGACACAAGAAGAAAAGGGTAACTTTGTGGTTACCTGTTGAGAGCGACTTCGTTGACCTTTGTTTGGATAGAGGCTTCAAGATAAGAAGGCTACTTGAAAGCTCCTTCGCAGAGAAGCACATGGGTAAGAAGTACTACTACTTACTCGAATTCATATGACAATACACGAGAAATCCTTCGCAACCTTCTTTCCTTTTCTGTACCTGTTACACAACGGAACCTTCTTGATATTTATCTTAACTGAACCCCCCTCGGATGTGTACGCGTAGTATTCATCTTTCGAAACTATCTCAGCAACTGCTATCTCACCCCTGACACCCAAAACACCCATTGCACCCCTGTTTGTCAGTCTAACTTCATCCATAGGAATCCTCTTCGCGTAACCGTCCCTCGTCAGTACCAGTATCTCATCACCGTTCCCAACAGACATCCAGGCTATTTCGTCACCTTCTCTCAAGCTGATAGCCTTAACACCCTTCGCCGTCCTTCCATAAACCGGAATCTCATCTGATTTGAATCTAACGATGTATCCCCTCCTCGTAGCTATCAAAACGTAACCATCAGAATACAACCTTGCAAAAGCAACGTCTCCAACTTGTATCCCAGATCTCCTTGCACTTCCAAGATCCTCAACTTTGACCCTCCTTATGTATCCGTCCCTCGAAAGTAAAACAACGTCTCCATCCGCAACGACGCAAGTTTCGACCTTATCGGTAGTTATAAACTTTGATATCGGTGTCTGTTCAATTGGAACTTCTCCCGCTTTAATGGAGAAAACCTTGTTACCGGAGAACAGCAGTATTCTCGAATCACTCCTAACACGAATCAAAACCTTCGGTTTAACTCTTAGCGCTCTTCCTATCTCAAACCTTCTAATCGATCCATCGAATATCGAAACACCAAACTCCTCAACCCTCTCCTCAAATTTATCTTCATCAACTATCTCAGTCCTTCTCTCATCTCCAAATCTATCCTTTATGCTTTTCAACTCTTCAACTATGATCTCATCGATCTTGCCGGGATCTGAAAGTGTATCCTTCAGACGGTCTATCTTGCATCTTAGAGATCTGTACTCCTCAATCAACCTTCCGTATTCGAGTTTGGTTAGCGTCTGAAGTCTCAACTGAAGTATCGCTTTAGCCTGCTCATCCGTTACCTTCAAGATCTTCTTCAAAGCACGCTTGGCATCTTCAACGGAATCGGATTTCCTCAGCAAATCTAAAACATCTTCTATTTTTTCCAAAGCCCTCATGAGAGCCTCGACCACTTGAATCCTATCCAAAGCCTTCTTAAGCTCAAACTCTATCTTCCTCCTCACGACGTTCCTCCTGTGGGAAACGAAATGCTCTATGATCTCCTTAAGATTGAGAAGCTTTGGCTCGTTGTTTACGAGTGCAAGGTTTATAACGTTGAAAGATACCTTTAAAGGTGTGTGATCCAGCAGCTTCTTTAAAGCGGAATAGGGATCTTCTC
>CAZUUE010000160.1:0-3136 GCA_964623695.1 uncultured archaeon | reverse complement strand
GGTAAAAAAGACACCCTAATACTATTGAAAAAGACTTTACCATTACTCCCTTCACTTAAGTCGATGATGCTTGTATTCTCGTCAAATGGTTAAATGAGATTCAACGATCTTAAGACTTCTTTAAGCTTTTCTGTTTTCTCTTTACTCAGCTCAACAAGTGGTAATCGAGGTTTTCCAGCAGGTAATCCCATAAGTTCAAGGGCCTTTTTAACTGGTATTGGATTTGTATCTATGAACAAAACCTTAAAGAGCGGAGTGAGTTTGTGATGAAGCTCTCTAGCTTTCTTAACGTTACCATCCTTGAACGCCATGTACAACTCCTTCATCAGATGTGGCGCAACATTCGCTGCAACGCTCACGACACCCTTTCCGCCTAAAGCTAAGATTGGAAGTGTCAAGAAGTCATCACCAGACAAAACAGTAAAATCTGGAGCGTTTCTAATGATTTCAGATACTTGTTTTAAATCTCCACTAGCCTCCTTAATTCCTACGATGTTTTCGAAATCGTTTGCAAGTTTTAAGACGACATCTGGTGTTATGTTACAAGCGGTTCTTGAAGGAACGTTATATATTATTATTGGAATTGATATTTCCTCTGCAATCTTCTTGTAATGTTGATACAATCCCTCCTTACTTGGCTTATTATAGTAAGGCGTTATGAACATCGCAGCATCGGCACCAGCCTTTTCAACCTCCTTACCCAAGAACACAGCCTCCTTGGTTGAATTTGAACCTGCACCTGCTATGACTGGAACGTTTGAAACTTCACATACATATCTAACAACTTCTATGTGTTCTTGATAACTTAAAGTTGCCGATTCTCCAGTTGTCCCAGCTGGGACAACGGCGTTGACATGCTTTTCAAGGTAATCCAGATTTTTTGCAATACCCTCAAGGTCAACTTCAAAGTTCTCCTTAAATGGTGTTACAAGTGCAGGAATTACCCCCTCAAACATTTATCCACCCTCTGTTAACTTTCCTTGTTATGTAACCAGCCACCCTATTCCTAACCCTCTTACTTTTAACGTTCGTCAACTCTTGAACGAGCCTTTTGTTTATATCAAAATCTCCTGTCCACACATCTGGATACTTCTTCAACAACTCCGATGCAATTTTCTTTATGTAAGCCGGCTTCACAGTCCCCATATCTTAACATTCAGATTCATTTATTTAAACTTTTTTGATCAATTCGAAAAGCTGAATATCTTAAGAATTTACTCTTCGGATGAAAAGATCGCTTGAAATCACACTTGAGAATTTAGAGGGTTTTAAAGATCCGAAGATAGAACTTGAGCAGTACGTGACTCCACCTCCATTGGCAAGCGAGATCGTTGTTAATGCAAAGCTCATGGGTGATTTGGAAAACCTTGTCGTAGATTTGGGGTGTGGAACTGGAATGTTGTGTATTGCATCTGCCTTACTCGGTGCTGAAGCTGTAGGATTCGATTTGGATATGGATGCTTTAAAGATCGCGAGAAGAAATGCAAAATCCTTCAATGTGAGTGTTGACTTCGTTAGATGTAGGGTTGAGAAGATCACTCTAAAAGTTTCAGATGTCACCGTGATAATGAATCCTCCATTTGGAATTTGGAAGAGACATGCGGATAGACCGTTCTTATTTAAAGCTATGGAGATTGCAGACGTAATTTGGACAATCCATTCCGCTGGTAGCGAGGAATTCATCTCTAACGTTTGTAAAGATAAAGGATTTAGGATAACTCATCTCTTTAAGCTTAAGATCCCTCTAAAGAAGACTTATTCATTTCACGAAAAACCATATAAGCTTATATTCGTTGAGGTTTACAGATTGGAGAAGGGTTTAAATAACAACGATTGATCTCGATGTCTATGGAGATCAAGATAGTTGAGATGGATAGAGACAGTGTAAAGCTGTTGATCAAGGGTGAAGATCATACGTACTTAAACCTACTCCAGCATTACCTACTTGAGGACGACTGTGTGATCATTGCAAAATACAACATCCCGCATCCTCTACAAGACAAAGCCGAGTTCTTCGTAAAAACGAATGGAAAAGATCCTCTTGTAGCGATAAAGGAAGCAAACGAAAGGATAATAAAGGTATGTGAAGAGCTCCTATCTCAGATTTAAATCAGATCTATTCTGATCTTCCTACCGTTTTCAACATCTTCATCGCTCAAATTAAACGTCTTCATGACGTTACCAGATTTAATCGTGTAAGGTGTTATCGCTTTAACTGGAAAAGTTGTGTTTTGTGCATAAGGGACGATTATCTCGTAAGATCCATTTATGACCCTTACAGAATTTGAATACGTAAACACCCTCCCCTGATTAGTTCTAACCTTTACTTCTACTTCCACTACGTCTGTTTTTGCTTTCCCATAGATCTTTGCACCCTTAACTCTCTCAAAGACCTTTACGTATCCACTTGTAGTGATGTTTACAGGTTTCAATCCAAATTCTTTGGCTCTCTGATTGAACAACTGCTTGTACAACATCTCTTGAAATCCCATCCAACTGTAATGCAAAACCGGTTTGGATTCGTAGATCAACCTGTAATGTGATAAACCGGAGCAATCTAAAAGATGCAACTTCGCTTCAGTTGTCTTAAACCAGTTTAAACTTGGAACGTTCACGCTTCCGACTATCCTCCCATTAACCTCGTATATCGTTGGAGCCAAACGGATAAGTCCATCAGGTGTGACGTAAACGTACCACGAACCCATATAGTATATCCTACCAGCCTTCTCCAAACTCCCCTCAGCCCAAGTTGCCATTGCATAGAATTTACCCGTGAGCATTTCAACGTCACTTATCACGTATTTCACGCTCAATTTCTCTGCAACGAACTCGCTTTCATTTTCACTGAAGGCTGTAAAGAACCACGAAGCTCCAGGAATTCTCATATACTTGTTTCCAATACCCTGCTGAAACGGATTGGCATTTGGCATTCTGTGCGCAATCGCTTCGATCCAATGACCGTAATCCCACCAACTCATGACCCCATACGTCTTAAACGGATAGGGATATTTCGATTTGTTTGAGGATGGTTCGTAAAGTTCGTATATGTATTCATCGTATTTTCCGTTCGGTGTATTGTTTTTCAACCATGTGAGTGCATCCCACCATTCCCTGTTTATACCTCCAACGTATCTAC
>CAZUUE010000159.1:0-3144 GCA_964623695.1 uncultured archaeon | reverse complement strand
CACTAAAATCATGCTAGCGTGAAGCTGAGGGAGATAATAACTTTAAATTAAAGCTTGCGATTTAAGTTAACACTTCGTTTGACAAAAGTTTTTTATCTTTTGTGATGTAACTCACTACATGAGTAAGGCACCTTACGTTAGAGAATATAAACAGAGTAAAGCCAGGGGAAAAGATTACATGGTTAGATGTGATGGTTGTGGTAGGAAAGTACCGCGTTTTAAGACGTTTGTCGCTTATAAGGGTTTAAGACTCGATCACGATATAATTAAGATGGTTGGTAGGAAGAACATCTCTGTAACGAAAGTTAAGGCCTACTACTGTCCGAAGTGCGCAAGATACCTTGGAATAGTCCAACCAGGTAAGCTTGGAAGAAGGAAAGATCATTTCATCTGACATACGCAATTTGGATTTCTATCAAATTTAACTTCAAAGAAGCCCATACCTCTTAAATCGAATCTTAACAATCTCCCCTTTAGAACGTCCATACCTAAGATCACCTTTATAGCCTCTGAACATTGAATGCTACCCGTTACACCGCACGTAAAACCCATTATCGGCGTATCAGTAGTATCTTGTTTCGGAAAGCTTAGATAAAGGCATCTGTAACACGGAGATTCTATGATGGTTGTAACCTCACCTTCAAATCCGTAAACTGCACCATGAATCATTGGAATATCGTTTTTCACGCAAAAGTCGTTAAGTATCAAGCGAGATTCAAAGTTGTCCAAACATGAAACCACTACATCGTAATTCATAGCTATGTTAACATTTTTTTCGTTTACATTGAAAGGATAAACTTCGATTTCAACTTCAGGATTTAACCTTTCAACAAACTCCATCGCCGAGATTGCTTTATTCTTTCCAATTTTTTCAGCATGGATGAACTGTCTTTGAAGGTTATGTTCTTCAACCACATCACCATCCACAACGCCAATCTTTCCAATACCAGCACATGCCAGATAAGTTATCACGACAGATCCAAGACCTCCAGCACCTACAACCAGAACACTTGATTTTTTCAGTTTTTTTTGACCTTCCTCACCTATAAGGGGAATCTGTCTAAGATACCTCATGAGTTTAAGATTTCGAAACTGTTTTTAACGTTTGAATCCACTTTGACTATGAAAGTCAAGGTTGCCGTTAACGGCTATGGAACGATAGGTAAGAGGGTTGCAGATGCCGTAAGTAAACAAAGAGATATGGAGGTCATAGGCGTTACGAAGACCAAACCCGATTTTGAGGCGAAGATGGCTATAAAAAAGGGTTACAAGTTGTACTGTGCGATTCCAGAAAATTTGAAGTTATTTGAATCTGCGGGAGTTGAAATTGAAGGAACTGTTGAAGATCTGATTAAAGATGCAGATATAGTTATAGACTGTTCTCCTGGAAAGGTTGGAGCTCAAAATAAACCGATGTATGAAAAGGCTGGTGTTAAAGCAATTTTTCAAGGTGGTGAAAAGAAGGATGTTGCAGAATTGTCGTTCAATGCCCTAGCAAACTATGAGAAGGCAATTGGAAAGAGGTTCGTTAGGGTTGTCAGCTGTAACACGACTGGCTTAGTTAGGGTTCTTCATTTGCTTGATACAAATTTCGGAGTTGAAAAGGTTAGGGCCGTCATGATAAGGAGAGTTGTTGATCCTAAGGAGGATAAGAAGGGTTTGGTGAATGGAATTGCACCCGATCCAGTTAAGTTACCTTCACATCATGGACCAGATGTTCAAACGGTTTTACCACACATAGATATCACAACAGTCGCATTCAAGGTTCCAACGACCTTAATGCACGTCCATTCATTGAACGTTCAACTTAGAGATCGTGTGAATGTTGATTCGATAATAGAACTCTTTGAGAAGGAGCCAAGGATAATACTTGTTTCAAGTGAAGACGGATTCACATCGACTGCAAAGCTAATAGAATGGGCAAGAGAGATGAGACTTAGATACGATCTCTTTGAAAACATAGTTTGGAGAGATTCGATTGCCATAGTTGGAAAAGAGTTGTACTTCACGCAAGCCATCCATCAAGAAGCAATAGTTATACCAGAAAACATCGATGCAATTAGAGCTATGCTCGAAATGGCAAGTAAGGATGAAAGTATGAGGATGACAAATGAGAGTTTAAACATAGGATCTAGCTAAAATTCGCAAAAAGATTGTGTTAATTAACTGAGTTAAGCAAAAATTCAGGTAGTTATTTGATATAGTATTCAAATAGTACTATGTTGTAAAACCACCAAAATTCATCTAATGGTTATAAGCAAAAGAAGAAAAGAATGGGTATTAATATTTCTAAAATAGATTTCTAAAATAGTATATATAATTAAAACATCATTAATTAATCCATACAGGAATTTAATCAAAACTGCAGTTTTGGCAAAGTTTTTACAACCATAACATCACTCAACATTATGAAAATTTTAGCGTTAGGAGATTTGCATAATGAGGATGTGAAGGTACCTGAGAGTGATTTGATAGTGATAGCAGGAGATATAACGAACGTTGGTCCAATAGAATTTGCCGAGAGGTTTATTGATAAGCTAAAGGGTGAAGTTTTGGCAATTCCTGGAAATATGGATCCAAAAGATGTTTTGGACATTCTTGAATCTAGAGGAATATCAATTCACAGAAAGTTGGTTGATATAAGCGGTGTGAGCTTTTTCGGATTCGGTGGTTCTTCAACGACTCCCTTTAACACACCATTTGAATTTGACGATGAAGAGATTGAGAAGGAAATCTCAGGTTTTAGATCTGACATTGCAGTATTTCACGACACTCCATACGGGTTCTTTGACTGGATTGGAGGTGTAAGCGTTGGAAGTATAGCAATAAGAAGATGGATCGAAAGTGTAAAGCCAAAAATTGTATTTTGTGCACATATACATGAACATGAGGGTGTTGCGAAGCTAAACGATACGTTAATCGTAAAGATTCCACCAGCTTACAAGAAAAGGGCAGTTTTAGTTGAATTTAAGGATTTCAGTAACATCATAGTTAGGTTCATCGATCTTTCTTAATGCAAAACTGTTTAAATAATACTTTTTTAAAGTTAATTGTAAAGGTTGACCTCCTCCCCGCACTGAACAGTAGTTCCGAAAGTTGGCAATTACGAGGGTCATTTTTAGGGTAACCTAAAAATCCGAAAAC
>CAZUUE010000158.1:0-3146 GCA_964623695.1 uncultured archaeon | reverse complement strand
ATCTGCCCGAGTTCGACCAGCTTGAGGGTGTTGTTTTAGATGAGAACGTCGGCTTTAAGGATCTGCTCGGACTTTTGAGAGAGTTCTTCTTAAAGATGGGGTTCGAGGATGTCAGATTTAGGCCTGGATACTTTCCATACACGGAGCCGAGTGTTGAACCGGAAGTTTACGTTGAAGGACTAGGTTGGATAGAGTTAGGAGGAGCTGGGATCTTTAGAAAGGAGGTTACTGAGCCTTTAGGTATTAAGGGGAGGGTACTGGCCTGGGGTTTGGGAATTGGAAGGCTCGCAATGTTAAAGTTGGGTATGAAAGATCTCAGAAAACTCTATCAGCCCGATCTCGGTTGGCTTAGGAATTGCCCGGTTGTAAGAAGATAAATTGGTAGTGATGCAACATTGTTGATGATGTATCTAAATCGTACACAACGTGGCGTCACGACCGTTATGCTTTCAAGTTCAACGCATTTTCTCCTGATAAAGTTTAAGGTAGCAAAAAGTATTTGCAAGTTGCAATCTGAAGTGTGACTTCTCGTTTTTCCTCTGCCTTAGAAAAGTAGAATTTGCATTGTGAAAAGCACGATTTGAGAAAGATAAAAATAAGGGGACCTTGGCTGTTCATATTGCGACTATTTAGGCTAGAATGAAAAGGTAGTGATACTACATTGTTGATGGAGTATTTAAATTGTACACAATGCGATTTCACAACCAATGAAAAAAAATATTTAATAAAATATAACTAATATGTTTGTTCCTTTCCTATAGTTACGGTCGGTTCAGGATTTGCGTATTTGTGATACCAAATTTTAACATCGTCTATTATGTGATTGTTATTTAGTCCACCAGTTGCGGCACCGAATCCAAAGTAACCATATCCAAGCTTCTGAATAGGTATGTTTCCCAATATCTGGGACCCGTCTAAGTATACAGCCTTAACTTTGGAATAGTCTCCAGCTATTATTATTTCAATTGTGTGCCATTGATTATCTTCTGTAGCTTTTGTGGGGTAGTAATTGTTATTTGGTCTATACCATCCACCATTCCAGCTATCTGATCTAGCAATCGCTATGTAGCGTCCATGGTATCTGTTTGGATCATTAAGGCCGTTATCGTAATTATCCAATTCTAATGCCCAACCATCCGAGTTTGCAAGTTTATCATCAGAACTCAACGCAAGGCTGCCTCCAGCCGATGACCGACCATCCGCTTTATACGGTGCAATATCCTTGTCAAATCCAAAAGCTAAACCGTCTGCACCAGTTCCTCCACCTGCTTTAAATTTAAACTCAACTTTGACTGGATATCCTCTAACGTTAGCAAATGCGAAAACACCTTTGTTATCATAATTATGGGTTAGATAAACATACTTGTTTACAGAGTCCCAATAGAATTCATTGTTTGTATCGTTGGAATGCCTGTATATTATCCACTTACCATTTGTATTTGGATCTGCAGAAAAATCATCTTGGAATAACTCAAAGACGCTGCTAAAGTCGCTTCTACTTGTAGCGCTTGAATTGCCATAATACATATATATAGTCTTGTTACCGTTTGCTGGAATTTGCGGCACTTTTACCCAGATTTTTGCTGATACACCATGGTTCCATTCCTCAATCCAATATGGTAACTCTGTAACAGCATCAGAGTCCGTAAATCTTATATCCGATCCATCGGCTTTCACAGCAGACCAGTTAAAGCTCGAGTCCAAAACTACAAGCACCTGATAATCTGTTAAAGTTTTGCCACTGTTTTCGTGAATGTATATTGGGATTCTGTATTTCCATCCAAAAAGCCAGGCACTGCCGTTTAATCTAACATCTAAACAACCGGCACTACTGCCAGCAAACGCGCATACCTTGTACCAGTTGTCACCGGACACAACCTGATATAGTGTGGTCGTTGCAATTCCACTACTGTTGGTTGTACTAACCGTTTGTGTAAGTCTAGCATTTGAACTGTTTGTAGCAAAAACGACAGTATAATCTGGTAGAGGTACTTTGATTCCATAAGCTATACCGTACACTTTGGCTATTATGGTTTTTACTGGTGCACTTACATCTAGTGCAGGGTTGGAGCTTAACTCAACTGTGATGTTACCTCCACCACCTCCCGTATACGATGGTAAAACGTCGATATTATAGCGGAGCCTTAGATTGTAATCAGAACTTACAAATTCAACAACACCTGAACCAGCTATTTTTGATGAAAACGTAACGTGAACTTCACCATTTAAATCTGTATAGGATATCTTGGGGTTTACATTTCCGATACTTGAGCTTATTTCAACCTTTACACCTTTAACCGGGTTGTTATATTTGTCAAGTACTTTAACACCCAAAACAACAGATTCTTCTATCTTTACCGTATAATTTGTGATGGGATTTGTATGTATCATTCTAACTGGTTCTGGTACTTTGATATTGGAATACTGTAGGGCTGTTATCGATATGCCCCTAAATAGTAAAACATAAGACATCTCAAGCCTGGTAACGTTTGAACATCTAACCGATACGTTATTTCCGTTAACTGTTACCGTATATCCAAGCTTTGCAAGGTCTGAGCTTATATTTTTCCAGTAGGCTGGAAATCTCGTAGTGAAGTTAACGGTAACGTTCCTTGCAAGGATGTAACCCCCATATGAAACCGGAATTACAGCTATATCTACTGACTGAGATGAAGAGAACGATCTAAACGTAGCATTCACAAACAAAATCTTAATTCCACTCTGTGTGAACATCTGCTGAGTCTTTATCGTTAGGATCTTACCCAAAACACCTCTGAATATAGCAGTGTTCTCAAGGCTCATATTGTATCCCCTGTTATAGAAATAATTCAATTTAATAATGATCCTGTCCGATTTCTCCTGCAGCGTTCCATGGATCACGGAACCATTTGGTAAAATTTCATCGTAACTCACGTTGATGGTAAATGGTTCAGCGATAACCTGAGCTGCCTTCGTTGGGGGTGAAAGGAGGAATGGATATTTGGGATACCTTACCCCAAGATTGAACGGAATCGTTGTCATCTTATCCTCAATTATCGATCTATCCAGAGCTTCAAGTTCCTCAGTTATCTCATTCAGATTCTTTAGTTCGGCATCCTTACAGATGCTTGGAATCATCTGAGTTTGAAGCAAGGCTAGAAACAGCA
>CAZUUE010000157.1:0-3149 GCA_964623695.1 uncultured archaeon | reverse complement strand
ACTTAGGGGTATTTAAAGGGCTTATATACTACCAACACACTTTCCGATCTACTGTTTAGGGCGGGGAGAAGGTCAGCTACTGTTAAGAGTGGGGATTTCTTAGCGATGTTCTGTAAGAGAACAGATAACAAATCTTCATTGCGTCCATCGAGCTTATGCACGATGATCGTGACTTAAATTAGAGAGAAAAATAGAAAAGTCTTGAGTAGACAATGTCACTATGACACACAATCACATAAAGATACTGGTGTTCGGTGTCGGGAGGATGGGTAAATTCTTTAAGGACTTTTTCAAGTCCAGAGGTTATCACGTTGCTGGATACGACATTTTGAAAGAAAAGAGGGACGTTGAGCTCGATGAGATTTCAAGATTTGATGTCATATTCGTGTGCGTTCCTATGGATGAGATTGATAAAGCCTTAAAAGAGATTGTGAGATTTGCAGATAAGAATGCCTTACTCGTTGACGTATCTTCTTTGAAGTCCTATCTTAGACACTTCGATGAGACGGGATTCGACTACATGAGCATACATCCCATGTTCGGTTCAGACGTTGAGATTGCCCTTTCAAACGTTTTAATCGTTCACAGATCTGGGAGAGAAGAGGAAGAGGTTATCTTGAACGAATTTAAAAAGGCGGGTGCAAACCTCATCTACCTACCCAAAGAAAAACACGATGATGTCATGGCCAAGGTTCAGGGTTTGAGTCATTTCATCCTGATTTCTTTGGCAGATTACTTGCGTGAAGATGTCGAGGAACTTTTAAACTTTTCATCCCCGATATTTTATATCTTATACAAACTCGCATCTCGAATAGTCTCGCAGGACTGGAGTATGTACTTTAAGATTCAGGAGAATGCTGAGATTGAGAGGGAGAAGTTTCTGAAGCACCTGATCAGAATTCACGAGGATATGAAGGATGAAGGAACTTTCAAAGCGATCTTTGAGAGGTTGAAGGATAGATACAAAGACGACAGCTCGATAATACTCGATTCTTACAAGGTAACGATCGATCTGGATGAGATTGAGGAGTTGAGGAGTTGCATAAGAGTATTGGATTCTCTCATACTCAGATTGATAGAGAAGAGGGTTGAATGCGGCAGAAAGATAGCTAAGATAAAGAGAAAGATGAACGAACCTATAGAGGTTTCAGACGTCGAGGAAATGAAGTTGAGGGATACGATCTCAAGGACTGATCTTAATCCCATCCTGATTCACAAGATATTTGACAGTTTGATAAATCTAACCAAGGAGGAGGAATACAGGGTTTTGGGGATCGGTAAGAAGCTTGCAATCTTGGGACCAATGGGAAGCTTCAGCGAGGAGATGGCTTTGAGGCTTGTAGGTTCGAGGTTGCCTTTGATATACTGCTCAACGACCGACGAGATAATATCTTCCGTCGAGAGTGGTAAAGTCGATTACGGATTGGTTCCAATCGAAAATTCGATAAATGGAACAGTTTTACCCGTTTTGGATGCCCTCCTGAATTCGAACGTCGAAGTATTCGGTGAGTGCGAGCTTGAGATAGTTCACTGTTTGACAGCCAAGAGAGAGATACCTTTGAAGGATGTCAAGTTCGTTTACTCCCATCCTCAAGCGATCGCACAGTGTTCAAACTTCCTTAGGAACTACCTACCGCATGCGGAGATAAGATACACTAGCTCCACGAGCGATGCTATAAGGCTTTTGGATGAGAATTCAGTCGCGATAACTTCGGAGTATGCTGCCAGGTTATACAAGTTGTGTATTTTGAGGAAGGGTATCCAGGATGTCAAGAAGAATGTGACGAGGTTCTATCTGATAAGGAAGAGAGGCGAAAGTAGGGAAGGCAAAATCACTGCACTGTTCTTCGGTGTCGAGGATAGGGTAGGTGCGTTGAAAGATGTTTTGGAGGTTTTCTATAGGAAAAACATAAACATGAGGAAGCTCGAATCGAGACCAGCAAGAACGAGTTTAGGTGATTACATATTCTTCGTCGAGGTTGAGAAGGCTCTGGATGAAAGAGATCTTAAAGATCTGAGAGAAGTTACAACGTTTTACAAGATAATCGGTGTCTTCGATAAGATCGAAAGTTTAAGTTTGACGTAAGTTTGTCAAAGATTTGAAATATTTAGTTATAATTTATAATAATAATAAATTTTTGAACTCTTGCAGTTTGGCATCGAAACTGCAAGCTGATTTAGATTCAATTCAAATTAAAAACTATAATAAAACACAATGCTACGGTTAAAGATTAACGGCATTCTACAAAAATTCCTTCTCTTAACACAGGTGCACTATCCTATGGATCTACCCAAGAAGTATCCCAATATTGCTCCAGTGTTTATGAAAGGTAAACCAGCATGAGGACTCTTAAATCTCTCAGACACAACCATCAAGACAGTCAAACCTATCGTTCCTCCGATCAAAGTTGTCAACGCCGGGATCTTGATGTTAAAGATCGTTTGAGATTTTAAGAATGTCTGTGCAGAGACTGTAAGTATGTTCGGAATAACGACATCTCCAACACCGAGTATTAAAGGTCTTTCTCTTGCAGGTATCATGAAAAGCAGTGGTAACTTAAGTTTGATTATGTTCTCCGCAAGATCTATCATGTGCTTAGTGCTGTAAACGGCTATGAAGTCATAAATTGCTAAGATAACGAGTAAGATCAAAACGGGAAAAGGTTCAAGGCTTATACCAAACATCGCCGTCACTCCGCATGCAAGTATAAATGCGGAGATGTTCATGGTTAGTTTGTTAGGTTTCTTTAATAGAAAGTACAACGTAAGGATAGACGGTATTACAGATGCAAATCCAAAGAACGGATAGAATACGTAGAGTGAAGATAAGAAGAGCACGGAATACATGACAATCCTTAAAACCTTTTCACTTCTCTTAGCAAGCATCATAACGAATATCGTGAACGCTATTATTGCAACAAAGTATGTTATCGAGTTTTTAGGATCTGAGGGATTTTCAAATACCTTCACGTTTGCGGATTCATAGGTAGGGGAAAACTTCAAAGATACCAAACCGACCAAGAAGAAAAGGATGGGTAAAACCGATCTGATGAAATCACCTGGTCAAGCCAACCTAACAGATCTTCACATGCCGAATCCGACCCGTTAGGTTGGCTTTTACACTCTCCGCAAAAGCGGAGAGCACGGGA
>CAZUUE010000156.1:0-3163 GCA_964623695.1 uncultured archaeon | reverse complement strand
TTATAAAAAGCAACAAAAGTATTTAAATGTTACGAATGCAACATTATACGTTTCTGCTCCTAACTAAAAGTTTTGTTTCTAAATCTACACCGTAGTTAACTGCCATCTCCTTCGCTCTCTCAAGAATACTCTTCCCTCTTTCTATATATTCTACATCGGTCTCATCTCTCCAAAGAGCGAATGTATAGCATATACCTTTTTTCTTCTCAGTTTTCCCTCTTCCAAAGCAAACTTCAACGCTCTAAAGCTTTGATCTGAACAATCCAATCCAACGACTATGCTCATGATTTTAATTTGTTTGAAAGTTTTATATACCCAATCTTAAACCCCATGATATGGTGAAGGAGAAGGAGCACATAAACGTAGCCATAATTGGGCATGTGGATCACGGAAAGAGCACAATGATCGGTAGGATGATGTATGAGGCTGGATTGATACCGGAACACATAATAGAACAGTATAAAAAGGAGGCCGAGCAGAAAGGTAAGGCTACATTTGAATTCGCTTGGGTTATGGATAGACTCAAGGAGGAAAGAGAAAGAGGTCTGACGATAGACATAGCCCACAGAAAGATAGAGACGAACAAGTACATGATAACCATAATCGACTGTCCAGGACATAGGGACTTCATTAAGAACATGATAACTGGAACATCCCAGGCCGATGCAGCTATCCTCGTCGTAGATGTCGTTGAGGGTGTCCAGCCGCAGACCAAGGAGCACACATTCCTTGCAAGAACTTTGGGTATAAATCAGATGATCGTAGTGATAAACAAGATGGATAGAGTCAATTACGATCAGAAGAAGTATGAAGAGGTAAAAAATGAGGTTGCAAAGCTTTTGAAACTTGTGGGTTACAAGATAGAAGAGATACCGTTCATACCGGCATCTGCATACTATGGTGACAATGTCTATAAGAGAAGCGATAAGACTCCCTGGTACGATGGACCTACGGTCTTCGAAGCCTTTGATCTGCTCAAACCACCGATTAAGCTCATTGATAAGCCACTAAGAATTCCAGTTCAGGACGTCTATTCAATAAAGGGAGTTGGAACAGTGCCGGTTGGAAGGGTTGAGAGCGGAGTGTTGAAGGTTGGAGACAAGGTCGTATTTGAACCTCCGGGGATCGTTGGTGAGGTAAAGAGCATAGAGATGCACCACGAACCTCTACAGGAAGCTAAACCAGGAGACAACATAGGTTTCAATGTCAGAGGTGTGAGTAGGAAGGATCTGAGAAGGGGAGATGTTGCCGGACATCCAGACAATCCTCCTACAGTTGTCAAAGATTTCACCGCACAGATAATAGTCTTGCAACATCCAACCGCAATCACAGTCGGTTACACACCTGTAGTCCATGCACACACGGCACAAGTTGCTTGTAGATTCGTTGAACTCCAAAAGAAGATAGATCCAAGAACGGGTGCTGTGAAGGAGGAGAATCCTTCGTTCTTAAAGAAAGGTGATTCAGCAATTGTAAAACTTGAGCCAACGAGACCCATGGTGATAGAGAAGGTAAAAGACATACCGCCACTCGGTAGGTTTGCCGTGAGAGACATGGGTATGACGATAGCGGCAGGAATGGTGATAGATCTCACTCCAAGAAAATAACTATTTTTTTGGTGATTTTATGCCAGTTAAAGGTCCAAAAGCTAGGATAAGACTCTCTGGATTAAATCCAAAGGATTTAGATAAGATTTGTCAGCAGATAAAGGATATAGCTAATAAGACGGGTGTTGCCATAAGTGGTCCAATTCCGCTACCTACAAAAAGGCTTGTGATCCCTGTTAGAAAGGCGCCAGACGGTGAAGGAAGCGAAACCTATGACCATTGGGAGATGAGGATTCATAAGAGGTTGATAGACATAGCAGCCGATGAGAGAGCTTTGAGACAGATCATGAGGATTCAAGTTCCAAAGGATGTAAACATTGAGATAGTTCTGGAGTCATGATGTATGCTTCTTAAGGTTACGTTTTTGGGAACGTCTGGCACAGTCCCTTCTCCAAACAGAAACCTTCCTTCAATTCTCATTCAATTTGAAGGAACAAGGTTACTCTTTGATTGTGGTGAGGGGACTCAAAGGCAAATGATGATTGCAAAAACTGGATTTAAAATAGACAGCGTATTCATAACACACACTCACACGGATCACTTCATAGGTATATTTGGCCTAATGGAGACATTGTCGTTGAACGAGAGATCGGAGAGGTTGAGGATATTCGTTCCAAATGAAAACTTAAATTTTTTTAAAAAATTGTTTTTGATGTTTGGATACGAAAACTTGGGGTATCCAGTTGAGATATACGGATTGAAAGATGGGGATGCTGTTGATTTCGGTAAGTTTAAAGTTTTAGCATTCAAAACCGATCACATAGTTCCAAGTCTTGGATACGCATTCATAGAGAGAGAAAGACCGGGTAAGTTTGACAGGGCTAAAGCTGAAGCTTTAAAAATTCCCAAATACATGTACTCCAAGTTGGTTAAGGGTGAAACGGTAGAGGTAGATGGAAGAAAAATTACGCCCGACATGGTTGTAGGTCCAAAGCGTAAGGGTAGAAAGGTCGTTTACACCGGAGACACGAGACCGACAGAGAGAACGGTAGAAGTTGCAAAGGATGCGGATATACTTATACACGATTCATCCTTCACGAGCGACTTGATCGATTGGGCGATCAAGACGAAGCACTCAACTGCAAGAGAGGCTGCCGAAATAGCAAGGAGAGCTAACGTTAGGAAGCTGATATTGACTCACATAAGTGCAAGATTTTCTAAAGATGTTTCACCACTTTTGAATGAGGCTAAGGAGATCTTCGAAGATGTAATCGTTGCGGAAGATCTGATGAGTATAGAAGTTAAGTATAGAGATTAATTGTGAGCTACCCCGCACTAAAGTGCGGAACTTCTCCCGTTCCATCCGCCTTCACGGCAGACGACTTCATGCGGGAGTTCAGGAGGCTCACAGCTCCCCAATCCCATCGGACTCTTTATCCGATGGGCTATCTGTCTTTAGCTCTGCCCCGGAACGTCTGGAGCGTCATCGGAAACTTTCCAATCTTTAGTGGAGATTTGAAGTATTTAAAACTACTGCCAACAACTCCCGGAGCTGTCAAGGCAACAATAAATTATAAATAGTAGGAATACAACTTATGAGACCAAATTTAGCTCAG
>CAZUUE010000155.1:0-3192 GCA_964623695.1 uncultured archaeon | reverse complement strand
CGAAGCCATATCACACTCAATATATTCCACCAGATTCGCTATTCACACTGTCAGTTCCTAAGAGTTGGTTGTATTACTTTGAATTATTTTATTGTTTATCATTGGAGTTCAACTCAACGGAGCAAAAATTCGTACAAATGTCTATATAAATAATTCTTCTTTAGAAGATGTCATCAATTGAAATATTTTGTAGCCCGTCCTGTGGAATCCCCATCATGTCTCAGGGGACGCATGGCAGACGGGCTTAATGATGTTTAAGTTAAGGAGTTAAAAATTTTTCCTTATTAATATTTATTTACTTTTAATATTTTATTAGCTTATTAATTATAGTAAAATAATTTTATGAAAAAAATAAAATTTTAATATAATTGATTCTTGGATTGATATGCATGAACTGTAGTTACTTAACAAATTAATCGATTCATTCAGCTTAACACCAGCTTGATATATTACCTACACTGCATAATTTAAATTTTCTAGTCACAACATAATAGTCCGCTTGAATTATTCAAATGAAAATCTGAGCAATGCACCGATTCCACCCAATCCCATCAATATCTTTCCCGGCTCAAATTCTGAACTCAAGATAACTATCTTACCACCAAGATCTTCAACAGACTTCAAGAAGCTATCTATATCCCATCTCAACCTCTCTTCTCTCAAAAACTCATCTACAATCAATAAAACTTCTATCGCCCCATATTCATAGGCTTTTTTAACATCTTCAATACCATAAACGACCTTTTCATCCTTCGCAATCTTCTCAAGCATCTCTTCAATATACTCAGCCTCCTCCTTAAGTCTGATCTCTCTTCCAATCCTATCCAAAGCTCCTCTCTTTAAAACCTCCAAAAAACCTCTAACACCCACACTCGAAGCATCACAAATCAAGATCTTCCAGTTCTTCTTTTCCTTTAAAAACCTCCCAAAATCTTCCTTTGTAAATCCAGGACCTGCAACGACGATGTATTTAAACTCCAAGCTTTCAAGTTGTCTCATTATCTCATGAAAGAACTCAACCCTCTCACTGCTATCCTTTCCGTAGCTTCTTCTAACATCGAAGATCTCTTCTACTCCCCAATCTCTGACAACCCCAACTACTGCTTCACCTTCCTCGATCGTCACGATCACAACTTCTGGTCTCTTTTGCACAGCCAACTTTATTCTCTTTAACTGTTCATCCTTCCACTCCTTCACTATGCTCAACTCCTTTCCAACGACTATACTTAAGGTGTGATAACCAGAATCCTCGACACCACAGACTATCCTACCAGTTACCCTCAATCTGTTCGCAAATCTGTGAAACTCAACCTTTTCAACTTCAACCCCCAACCTAACCGTTATCCTTTCCTTATCGCTTCTGAGCTTATCCTCACTCTCCCTAATCCTCTTAGTCCAAGAGTAAACGATATCTCCAGGCTCTATGATGTACTTTAAATGCCAAAGATCGTCTAAGCTCTCAGGAATAAGTTTTATCTCTCCTCTTTTACCCCTTAAATTCTCTTCAATAACCTTCATTAAAACCGAACTCTCCGACAAGTAAAACAAATCTCACAGGTCCCCAGATCCTCTTCTCAATCTTTCCCTCTTCATCCTTTTCAACTATGTAAAGATACTGATCGTGCAAACCTATGGGAATAACGATCTTTCCACCCGGTTTCAACTGGTCGATCAAAGGTTTCGGAACGTCGGGAGCTGAAGCCGTTACGTAGATCTTGTCGTAAGGAGCTTCTTTTTCGTATCCTTTGGTCCCGTCTCCAACTATGACCTTAACATTATCGTAACCCAGGAGCTTTAATACATCGCTCGCCCTTTCAGCAAGCTCCCTTATCCTTTCAATCGCTATGACCTTGCCTTTCTTTCCGACTATTTCGGCAACAACTGCTGCATGATAACCACTACCACCGCCAACTTCAAGCACCTTCTCACCCTCATTGAGATCGAGAAGTTCACACATTATCGCAACCATGTGCGGTGCACTTATCGTCTGCCCAAATCCTATCGGTAACGGTGTGTCAATGTAAGCTTCAGATTCGTACTTCTTCGGAACGAACATATGACGTGGAACCTTCATCATTGCTTTCGCAACCTTATCACTTATATTTAGTTCCTCTCTGAGCCTTTCAACCATCCTCTTTCTCTTTTGTTCAAACGGATCCATGATGTATGTTGGACAAAGACTTAATAACACTAATCCCACTTCAGATGTGAAGACTCAATCTTACGGGTCTGGGACGATCTTGAATGCACTTGCAACTGGATACGGTTGTGCGTTTGGGTTGGATGTTAGACTTAAGGTTAAGGTTGACTTCGATTCCAATTTTAACGTTCTAATTGAAGATTGGATCGAAAGGAAGGATAAGGTGTTGGATGTCGTTTTAGGTGAATTCGGTTTGAATGCTGTCGTTGAGGTTGAAAGTGAGATTCCAAAGGGTGCCGGATTGGGTAGCAGCTCGGCTTTCTTAAACGCTCTACTTTTAGCTATATACAAACATCTATCGAAGCCTTTAAATGCGTACGAAATTTTGAAGATGAACGCTGAACTTTCTTTGAAGTGTGGGATAAGTTACACGGGTGCGTTTGATGATGCATCCGCATCTCTGTTGGGTGGTATAGTTCTCACAAACAATCGATCTATGAAGGTTTTGAGATGGGAATTTAAGAGAGCCAAGGCGTTGATACTGATACCAGATTTTAAAAGGAAGAGAGTGGATCTTGAAGTTTTAAGAAGGGATGTCAGATTGGTTAGAGAGGCGTTGAGATTTGCCATGGAGGGGAATTACAGAGATGCGATGTATTACAACAGCTTGCACTACTGCAAGGCGATAGGTTATCCTGTGGAGATAGTCGAATCGGTGAGAGAGTTCGATTGTTTTTGCGGTTTATCTGGGAACGGACCTTGCTTTGTAGCTTTCGGTGATGTTAAGGGGGTTAAGGAAGTTTGGAAGAGTTACGGGAAGATCGTTGAGACGAGGATAGTAAACGAACCCTGCGATGAAGTAAAGATAACTTCGGATCTGTTTTTATCAAGATAGCACAGATTGCAACTACGTGTATCATCGTGCAGTAAAGACAAAATCTCTCAACTGACGGTGTGAATAGCGAAGCTGGTGGCATATCTTGAGTGTGATATGGCATCAGAGAGGAGGAAATATCGGAAAGAAATTTAAAAGTATATTTTTGAATTTAGGT
>CAZUUE010000154.1:0-3222 GCA_964623695.1 uncultured archaeon | reverse complement strand
CTATCGTCATTTTTCGAAATAAAGTTACGTGAATATTTGGCATTGATAAAATCGAAAAATAACGTAAAAACATGCCGAGGCCGGGATTCGAACCCGGGACCTACGGATTATGAGTCCGTCGCCCCAACCAGCTAGGCCACCTCGGCTTAATATAGGATAGATAGAGTAGCTATTAAAGTTTTCGAAAGAAAAAATAAAATAATAAATTACAATTAAAAACTAAATCTTTAAAACATCCTTTGCAGCCATCTTAATGTCTTCTTCTCTAATCGTCTTTCTACCAGCATTCTTTGCAAGCTTTGCAGCCTTTTTAGCAATCTTTATTGCATTCTTTTCGATCGCCTTTGCAAGTTCAACTTTGGCAGATTCGCTAACTCTCTGTGCCCCAGCTTTCCTTATTATTCTCTCAACTGGTGCAAGTGGCAACTCCAAAGTTACCACCCCTTTAAATCTTAATTTTCTACATAATATATAAATTTTTGGGTTCTAAGAGAACGTATAAATAACAGATCTCAAACTTGGGTCGTGGTGAACGCCATGGACGTTGAACAGCTTAAAAAATTGATCAGAGAAGACTATGAAGTTATAGATGCAAATGAAACCATCTCAAAAATCTTCCCAATGCTTGAAAAGTGGGAAGGTAAAAGTGCTATCCTTGTTGAGGAAGAGGGAAAGATATTGGGGGCAGTTAGAGAAAGGGATCTAATAAGGGGTTGCGTCATGGTAAATCCGCACGAAACCAAGGTAAAGAACTTCGTTATAAAAACGGGAGTTATACCTAAAGATGAAATTTCACCTGAAAAAGTTGCAAGGAGGTTCGTCGAAGATTCTACGCCCTTCGTTTTGGTAAAATTGAACAATAGGTACGGCGTTATATACATAGATGACTTTTTGAATCTGCTTAAAAGAGACTTACATGGAGTAAAGGCAAAGGATGTCATGAATCCAGATGTGATAGCCGTTCTTAAAGATGCAACCGTCGCAAAAGCTCTCGCAACGATGAGATCAAACGGTGTTGATAGAGTCGTTGTCATAGATGAAAACTACAGGGTTGTTGGAATGTTAACAGGTAAAGACATCGTAGATAGGATATTTGCGCCACGCAAAAAGGTAAGAGTAGGTGATTTCGGTGGTGAAAAGGAAAGGAGTCTCTCCATCAAGATCGAAAGCATAATGAGTTATCCAGTTATCACAGCTGAGAGATCCGATGATATATCCGATGTGATCGATAAGATGATTAAAAACAACATATCGAGTGTCGTGATAACGAGAGACGAATTTCCTGAGGGTATAATTGTAAAGAAGGACATACTTGAGAACTTCTTGAGGAAGGTTATCCATGTGAGGTACACGTCTCAAGTTGTATTGAAGGATGTAAAACTCGATAAGTTTGAGATGGAAAGGATAAACAGAGATCTAGATAACTTCCTTGAAAAGTTCAAGGATTACTTTGGCGAAGCGATACTGTTCGTTTACATGAAGAGACACAAGGAGTATTACAGGGGTCTTCCGCTCATATACGTCAGATTGAAACTTACAAGCGATAAAGGTGTCTTCTTTGCAACCGGTGAAGGATGGGGTGCGGAGTATTCGTTGCATTCTGCACTGAAGAAATTGGAAAGATCTATAATGGAACATAAAGATCTTCAGATGGACAGAAAGATGATCAGAAGGTTTTATGAAGACGTATTTTCAGAATTCATTAGTATTTAGATTATTATATAATATATCATAGAACAATTCAAATAGAGAAAATTTTATTTAACTTTTTGATTTACAATATACGATGGACAAACAAAAAAATTCCTATGATATCATCAGAGAGGAAGAAGAGGTTGAGAACACGTTGATAAAGATGCTAAACTTAAAGAAGAGAGAGTGATTTTTTTATATCTAAATTGATACTCTCACCATGCGAGAGCCGGAAGAGGGTGAAAAGATAAGATACAAAGACGGTAAGCTCATAGTTCCAAAGAATCCAGTGATACCGTTCATAGTTGGAGACGGTATAGGTGTAGATGTCACACCAGCCACTTTAAAAGTTTTGAATTCAGCTGCTGAAAGGATAGGTAGGGAGATCGTATGGTTTGAGATATATGCTGGAGAGAAGGCTTACAAGATCTGCGGAAAACACTTACCGGATGAAACGATAAATGCCATAAGAGAGTACAGGGTGGCCTTAAAGGGACCTCTAACGACTCCCGTTGGAGGAGGATATAGAAGTTTAAACGTTGCCATAAGACAAATTTTAGATCTTTACGCATGCGTGAGACCAGTTTATTATATAAAGGGTGTTCCTAGTCCGTTGAAAAATCCTGAGAAGGTGAATCTTGTGATATTCAGAGAAAACACCGAAGACGTCTATGCTGGCGTCGAATGGAAGAGCGGTAGCGAAGGTTGTCTTAAGGTGATAGATTTCCTTAAGAAGGAGTTTGGTATAGAGATCAGGAGGGATTCGGGGATTGGTTTGAAGCCTATAAGTGAGTTTGCGACGAAAAGGATCGTTAGAATGGCAATCAGATATGCTATAGAGAACGAACGCAAAAGTGTCACGATAGTTCACAAGGGAAACATAATGAAGTTTACCGAAGGCGCTTTTAGAGAGTGGAGCTACGATGTTGCTTTAGAGGAGTTTAGAGATTACGTTGTAACTGAGGAAGAATTTTACAGTCAAGGTGATCAGGGTAAGATCGTGATAAAGGATAGAATAGCCGATAACATGTTTCAGCAGCTTCTAACGAGACCTTCAGAATACGACGTGATAGTTACAATGAATCTGAACGGTGACTATCTCAGCGACATGGCTGCAGGATTGGTTGGAGGTTTGGGAGTTGCTCCCAGTTCAAATATAGGTGATGGGATAGGTGTGTTTGAGCCCGTTCATGGGACTGCACCGAAGTATGCGGGGAAGAACAAGGTAAATCCAACTGCAATGATACTAAGTGGTGCTTTAATGTTTGAATTCCTAGGATGGAAAGATGGGAGTGAGCTAATAAAGAAGGCAGTCGAGATGACGATACAACAGAAGATAGTAACGTACGACATCCATAGGCATGTGGGCGGAAAGCTAGTTGGAACCATGGAGTTTGCAGATGCTGTAATAGAGAACGTGCACACACTCTGACCTCCTCGCCCTAAAGGGTTTCCTTCAGGACGAGCCTCCGACACGGAGGCGTTCCGCATGAGCGGAACGGAGGTTGCGGTAGACCGCATACGGCTCGG
>CAZUUE010000153.1:0-3244 GCA_964623695.1 uncultured archaeon | reverse complement strand
GGACAGGGAAGAACTTCTTGTAGTCCTCTGGCATGAGATCCTCTGGTCCACATACCCAGAATCCAGCCTCACCACTGTGTGAACCCATTATGTATGGCTCAGCCAAGCTTGCCTCAGATGGTCTCTCCTGTGGATCGATGTTCTGACAAGCCCAGAGCAGAGCCTGTGAAACTGTCATGTCGAGGAAATCTTCAAATGCTTCATCGTATATCTTCTTAGCCTTAGCCTTATCTCCAGCCGCGAGCTCAGCCATTGATTCGTGCGTTGCCATGTATATTGGACCTTTTCCTTCCATAATGTCCAGCAATGCCTGATGGTTCCTGAGTGGTGTTGGTGTTGGTGCTGCGGTTCCATATGGCTTGTACTTCTCAAGCTCACTCGCTCTTGTTACTATATATTCCTCACCAAATGCATTCTTTGCTCTACACTTGAAGAACAGGAACCATGCACCAACTGGTCCATATCCATCTTTGAATCTGAACGGTATGAATCTGTGTTCAAACTGTGTTAGCATTGCTCCAGCCTTCATTCCCATGTAGTAACCACTTCCAGTGTCAAAGATTGCATACCACGTTCTTCCAGCAGCCTCACCAACACTTCTTGGTCTAAACAGTAGTGTTGCACCACCAGTTGCAAGTATCACAGCCTTAGCCTTGAAAACGTAGAACTTTGGCTCTCTAACACTGAATCCAACAGCTCCTGCAACTCTGTTTGGATCGTTCTTATCCATAAGCAACTCAATGATAGGAACTCTTTCATAAATGTTCTCCTCACCGATAGCCATCTTTGCAGCTTCGGCAATTATTGGCTTGTAACTCTCACCGTGAATCATTAACTGCCACTGTCCCTCTCTAACCCACTTACCCTCTGGCGTTAACCACATTGGAAGTCCCCATTTGTTGTATAAGTGCACAGTTCCATCTACGTGTCTTGCGTAATCTGCAACCAAGTCCTCTCTAGCGATACCCATCATGTCAAGAACAACGTATCTGACGTAATCCTCAACAGTGTTCTGTATCTCGGATCTTGCAGCTCTACCACCGTAGCTGTTATCAATGTATGTGTTTATGGCTGATAAACCTTGAGCAACCGCACCACTCCTCTCAACAGCTGCCTTCTCTACAAGCGTAACCTTCAAACCAAAAGCCTTAGCCCAATATGCAGCCTCGTAAGCTGCACCACATCCAGAGAATCCACCACCAATTATTAAAACGTCAGTCTCCACAGTCTCAGTTGCAACCTCATCTGCCTTATACACTTCAACCTTCTTCGGGTAATAAACCATTCAAATCACCCCAACTTCGTTAACGGCTTCTCTCTCAACTTAATCTTTGGAAACTCATCCAAATCCAATATTCCAGGCTCTCCAGCAAGAAGTTCTGTCTTGAGCATATCCTCAGTTGGCTCTGGGAATCCCTCAAACGGCTGAATTGAACCCCAAGGCGTTGTTCTTATTGGGAACTTGAACCTCAGAACCTTCCCACTCCTATACACAACAGTCCACATGATAGCATCCGTTCCCCTCATTGGGACACACTTACCACCCATTGGTGAATAGTCCACGTAACCTCTCACATCAATCGCACCCTGTGGACACATCTTAACACAGGAGTAGCACTCCCAGCACATGTCTGGTTCTCTGTTATATGCCTTCATCTTCTCCTTGTCAAGTGTCATCAAGTCGTTGGGACAGATGTATTCACATGCAGTCCTCTCCAAAGCCTTACATCCGTCACACTTCTCGGGATCTACAAAGCTTGGCATTCAACCCACCTCCTCTAAATGACCGTAACTTAAAAATTTAAAAAACTTACTATTTGTTTCACTCAATTTCCGGTGGAGGTATATACTCTGCTTCCTTCTTTGCAAGCTCCTGGATCTCCGAAATCCTCTCAAGAACCTTGTCAATGACATCTAAAGATTTAGCCTTTGCAATTTCCTCAAACAAGGCTCTTTTGAAGGCTATGGGAAGATCTTCCAAGAATCCCCTTGAATCTATCCTAGCCCTATCAAATTCACCAAGTATCTGCTTTGCCTTGTCATCTGGAACCTCGACTACGAGCATCTTAAGCTGTCCTCCAAAGAGTTCCTGAATCTTCTCCTCAAGGGGAGTTCCCTTTATCTGTGAAAGCCTACCCTCATCCAGAATTACACCTATATAGTATGGCATACCCAATCACCCCTTCGGAACCTCCATTGGAGCCAAATCTACCTCAAGCTCCCTATTCTTAGTCTCAAGATACCTTGCATTCACAAACGGATATCCAAAGACCTTCCACCACTTCACTATTACCTTGTAAACTTCTGGTCTGAATATGACCTTTGGTGGGAAGATACCTTCAGCAACCATACCTCTTATGAAGGATCCACTGAACTTCTGCTTCTCCTTCACATGTCCACAGGTCTCGCTGTAAGCAATCTCACCACACTTCGGACAATACCAGAACTCAGCCATGTTCTGTGGTAGTATCTTCAATCCATAATCTACTTCGTTTGGAGGTGCATCAAATCCAAAGCTTGGAATTCCTTCTCTCCAAAGTATCTGGGTTGCATACATGTCGTAGTAGTCTCCAACAGCTGCATGATCCCTTCCAAACATGTGGTGTGTGCAACCAAGGTTCTGTCTGATTATTCCATGCAAGAGTGATTCGATTGGATTTCCATATCTCATGTCCCACAACGTGAAGGTGACGATGTGTCTCTCGGGCTTTATGTATCCATACTTGTTGACAGCCTCATGACCCTCCAAAATTGCCTCATCTGGGTAGTCACCTCTCCTCTTTGCACCTATGATTGCATTAACGAGTATCCCATGACATGGTTCGATGTCACCCGTGTAGGCTGCGGTCTTCATGAGCATCTCATGACCAACGTGTGGGACGTTTCTTGTCTGATGAGCTATGACGGTCCTCCACTTCTTAACGTTCTTTATCACAGATCTGCATTCAATTGGTGGGAACCAGAATCTGTCGTAAGGTTCCTTGAACTTTGGAGGATTGACAATCGTCCACTTTCCAGCAATAACGTTTGGATTCATACACCTGTATATCAACCATCCAGGATGCTTCTCATCAAATGGAACCCTAACAACTTCTGGATTGTTCTCTGGAGTTCCAAACGTTCTGTTTGCAACATCCTCGGGATCTATCTTGTATATTTCCTCAATGTCCATGACTGCAAAAGGCTGTCCTTTGAGCTTCAAGAGGAGTCTGTCACCCTCCTTAACATCCAATGCCTTCAGATC
>CAZUUE010000152.1:0-3252 GCA_964623695.1 uncultured archaeon | reverse complement strand
GAAAAGTTGGTGAAGATAAGATGGTTTTCGTCACGGGTTGCAAGAATCCAAGATCCGTCACAATACTCGTTAGAGGCGGTACAGAGCACATAGTTGATGAGGTTGAGAGGAGTCTAACGGATGCCATAAAGGTTTGCAAGGCTGCGATAGAGGATGGAAGGGTCGTTGCCGGTGGCGGTGCGGTTGAAGTTGAAGTGAGCATGAAGATAAGGGAGTGGGCTCCAAGCTTGGGAGGGAGGGAACAGTTGGCTGCTGAGAGTTTTGCGCAGGCTTTAGAGATTGTACCGAGAACTTTAGCTGAGAACGCAGGATTGGATCCCATAGACATACTCGTAGAAATGAAGAGGGCTCATGAAGAGGGTAAAGTAATGTATGGAGTTGACGTCTTTGAAGGAAAGGTAATCGACATGAAGGACAAGGGTGTTCTTGAACCACTGAGAGTTAAAAAGCAAGCCATAACGAGTGCAACCGAGGTAGCTATAATGATACTTAGAATAGATGACGTCATCGCAGCAAAGGGTTTGGAGAAGGAGAAGGGTCCAGAGGAGACTGGAAAGGAAGAAGAAGAAAGTGAAAGTGGTGATTAACAGGTTAAATGAATTGCCAATGCAACTCTTTTTCCTTCTTTTAACAATCTGTTGTAAGTTTTTACAGCCTTCCTTGAATCCTCGCAAACGACTTCAATTCCGCTATCCTTAAGTTTTTCAATCACGTCTCCATCAACCTTCACGACACCGTAGTAACCCGTACCTATTACTACCACATCTGGCTTAAGCTTGAATATGTCTCCTACATCTTCAAGGCATACCCTATGTCCCTCCTTCCTCCACCACTCCTTCAAAAAATCTTCACAAACGATAACGTCTCTCCTAAGTACCTTCCCTCCAAGCTTTATCATACCGAAGCCGTAATCCTCAACCTCCATACATCGATGTTCATCAAAAATAAAATATACCTTTTGGGTAACGTCTATTAAAATCATCGGAGCGGTGATGCCATGAAGTTCTTTACGATAGGATTTGGCCAAGCGGGAGGAAAAATACTCGATCTTTTTCTTGAGAGAGAGTACGTGAGTGGATCGAAGATCAAAATAAAATCTTTGGCCGTTAACACGGCAAGAACGGATTTGATGGGTTTAAGATACGTTCCAAAAGAGTGCAGACTTCTGATCGGTCAAACCGTTGTAAAAGGACATGGAGTTGGGACAGACAACGTCCTTGGTGCAAAGATAACTCAAGATGAGATAGATAACATCTTAAATGCGATAGACAAAATCGGATCTCACGATATAGATGCCTTCCTGATTATAGCTGGTTTAGGTGGGGGAACTGGGAGTGGCGGAAGTCCTGTTTTAGCTAAATATCTATCAGAGACATATTCCGAACCCGTATACGCAGTCGGAGTTCTTCCTGCACCGGAGGAGGGAAAGCTTTATTCCTTAAACGCAGCCAGGAGTTTGATATCACTACTTAAACACGTCGACAATCTAATACTCGTGGACAATGGCGCATGGAAGTTTGAAGGAATGAGTTTAAAGGAGAGTTTTGCAAAGATAAATGAGGAGATCGTTAAGAGGTTATCTATACTTGCAAGGGCGGGTGAACCCGTTGATAAAGAACTCGTAGGTGAGATGGTTATTGACAGTAGTGAAGTCATAAACACGCTTAGGGGTGGAGGGATATCTTCAATAGGATACGCAACAACGCTTGTTGAGGAGAAAAAGAGATTTTCAATCTTCAGAAGGAAAAGGGAAGAATTCTCCGAAGACGATAGAGCTACAAAGATTGCGACACTCGTTAGAAGGGCTGCTTTGGGTAGACTTACTGTACCGTGTAATGTAAAAAGTGCAGAAAGGGCGCTTATACTCATCGCAGGTCCACCGGAGCATTTAGACAGAAAAGGGCTGGAAAAGGCAAAGCTATGGCTTGAGGAACAGATAGAAGGCGTTGAAGTTAGAGCTGGGGATTATCCAACAAGAAGAACAAAGTACGTGGCTGCTTTGGTAGTTTTGGCAAACGTTACGGATGTTCCAAGAGTTAAACAGTTACAGAGGTTGGCGACTGAAGCTAAGGAGGAGATGGAGAGTATTGAAAAGGAGAGGATTGAAAGAACCGTAGAGATCTTTGATGAAGATATAGAACCGCTTATTTGAGGGTTTGTCATGCTAAAAATCGCAGCTCTTCTCTTGATACTTATACTGGCCATACCTGTATTGGGTGCGGAGACTGTGACAAAAGAAAACTACGGAGAGCCCGATATAAGTGTGAACAATAAGACGTACATACCAAACGAGACGACACTGTTTTTCAAATCGAACGATCTCATAGAGGTCACTTATGTAATAAAACCTAAAACGGACGACGATGCAAAGATAATAGACAACAGGGACTACGATTTATATACCGATCTCGTCAGCGCGAGTGTTGAGTATAAGATCTTTTTTAAGAACGGTGCAAGCGTATCTAGAGAGGGTTTTACAGTTAAAGTTCCAGATGCAGATGCTCTGGATGGTGTTGAAAGCATAGAGATAGATCTTAAGGGTTACATACAGGAGACAGACGTTAGATTTAAGGAGATAATGGCCTTAAGGATAAGAGTTCAAGACGGCGGATACGTGTTACCAGATGTCTTCATATACGTCAAGAACGATGAGAAGTTTTTGAGTGATTTGAACGGTGCAAAGAACAGATACAACGAACTTTCAAAGGTCCTGACGAACTACACTGGTAAAGTTGACGTTTCAAATCTCAAGAGGTATTTAGATCTTGCAAAGGAAAACTTGACGCTTGCGGAAGGAAACTTGAACGAAAAGGATTACATGAACGCTGACATAAAATTAAGTTACGCTGAAAGTTGGTTGGAAAAGGCTGGGGAGGAGAGTGTTGGTGTCGAAGCAAGATACATGTTCACAATGGCTGATAAAAAGATAAACAACATTGGAGGGAAGGTCAACGAGATGAAGATTTACATAGATGAGATAGAAAAGAAGGATCTTGTAAATACGAGCATCTTGATAGACTACAAGATCAGATACAACGATTTGAAGGGTAGGGTGGAGAGTTTAATAGGTAAACTTGCAAAGATCGGTAAATACATCGACATGGGTAGTTATCGAGATGCAAAGAGAGAGGTTGAAGATCTCGTAAAAGACTTGAACAAAATAGAAGGTGAAATTAACGAATTTCTGAGTGAACTTAAGTCGATCCTGAGCGTAACACCGAAGACACCAACTCCAACGCAAAACCAGATCAA
>CAZUUE010000151.1:0-3253 GCA_964623695.1 uncultured archaeon | reverse complement strand
AGGCGAATGAAAACCGCCACTTTCACAGTTCTCTATGTACAAGAGATATCGTAAGATTAGCTATGAGATTTTACCAAACAGAAGATATGTTGATGGAGCGATAGATTTGATTTATGGAATCATTGAATCCGTGAACGGACTTAATCGATTGCATAAGAAGTTAGGATTTGATGAAGTCAAATTAGAAGATGTCTCGTTTAACAACTGGTTATTCTTCCAATGCGAAGGTGAAAGCAGGCACATGAACATAAACATTAAAATCCAAGAGAATTTATCTTTCAGAATCCTAACGTTCGACTTTGAAGGAAATAAATCTTATGTAATCGTCATACATACCATTCCGAAGATGTGAAGAAAGATTTTGCAAAACCTGTGGTTTCACATGCAACCTCATTATGCGAGAGTTGTGCTAAAGAAATTTGGTAATCGTAAAGTTATGTTTACACATGGTGAAGTTCAAGTTGCTTTAGACTATGATTTCTACTTAGAACTCATAAGAAAGTACGATCAACCAAAAGGTAAGAAAATAGCAGGTGTTGATGCCAACTTGGATGGCTTGCAATCGTCAAAGATGGAGAGTTGAGAGATTACAAAACCTTCTGGTTCAGAGAGGTTAAATCGAGAAATATACCTAGGAGAAGGGTTTGGAGCATAATAGGAATGGGGTTCACGAGATGCTAAAATATGCTTACCATCATGGCGTAAAGAGAACTTACCTCGAAGATTTATCCGCATTAGGTAGGTTGAAGTTGACGTGGATCAAGAACGGTAGAAGGTTCAACGAGAACTATAACTATGCAGTCCAGTCGTTCAGAAGCAGAGTCATCGAAACAATTAGGATGAAATCTCCTTTGTACGGGATTAAGACATCTTATTTAAATCCAGCTAATATAAGCAAAATCGGTGAAGAATTGATGAGAAAATTAGGTGTAGATAGGCATACAGCTTCAGCTTACATTATTGCACTAAGGGGTTTAAAATCGCTTAATGCTTAACGTTCCTTAAATCGAAAACCGTTGTGAACCCATTTACAAGGAGGAACCTATGGATCTCTTTGCTTGATTTAGCACTCTATACATGAGATTAAGCATAAAAAACGAGTCTTTATGAGACCAACGCTCCTATCCTCCTCTAATCCATCTGCTTTGGAAGGAAAGATTTCTTAATGATGTTTTATAAATCTAAGTAAATTAAAGATTTCGAGAAACATCGAATAAATCCATACCCATACATACACACTTTAAAGGGCAAATATCGCATTTTGGCCTTTCTTTCTTGCATGCAATTCTGCCAACAGAAGTTATTCCAGCGTAGAAGAGTTTAAGACTGTAGACGTTAGCATTAAGCTCCCTCAAAATCTCTCTTCTCAACTCTTCATAGCCGCATTTTGACTTGATAAAGCCTATTCTATTGAGAACTAATCTGACGTAATTCGAAACAGGTACTGTGGGGATGTTCAGAGCAAAGAGCATTATTGCATCTGCTGTTTCCTTCCCTATTCCGTCAATTGACAGAAGAAATCTTCTGGGATCTTCAAGTTCCTTTAATTCATTTAAACCTCCAATTCTTTCAATCTCTCTGGCGACGTTAATAAGGCGCCTAGCTTTAACGCTTCTGAATCCTACAGGATTTATAAGTTTCTCAATTTCCTCGATTCTTGCTCCAGACAACATCCTTAAATTTGCCAATCCCGCTTTTCTTAAGTTTATTAACGCCTTTTTAGCGCTTTTCCAGCTGGATATCTGAACGAGAATTGAGCATATTACTATCTCCTCGTAACTCCTTAGGTTATCCCACCATCTAGGAGAATTTGCATCGCATACAATCCATCCGGCGCTTCTCAAAAATCCTTGCTCCTCTGAAAGATCTTGAGCAAGCAATTTAAGTTCATATATCCTGACATACTCAAAACTTTTTAAAGTTTGACGAGATCTTAAAGATTTATCTCTATGCAAAAGTAATATATATCATAATAACAATTATTATTTGATCATGATGACCGATGAGTCTGTAAAGATAATAAAGGTAAAACACAGAAAAACCGTTACTATTGTGAAGATAAGCCAGATGGGTTATGAGGTTCTGAGTTGCTCAAACTATGATCAATGTAGAAGGCTTGGAATTATGAGATGTCCAGCTTACTGCGAAAAAATAGTCTTTGCAAAGGATTATTATTTTAAAAGGAGAAGACCGAAAGCAGAAGTCGTTGAGATCGATGTGAAAGAAATAGAAAGATTTCCGCATCTGATGGATGTTGTTCGATCCTTTGGAAGCTATCAAGGCTTAAGGGGATAATGATACTTGCAAGACAGTTCTGATACTAAAGAGATCATTGGAATATCAGATTCTTGGAACTATTATGCAGCCATCCTCACCGCATATCATCTCACCTTTTCCCTCAACGAATAACTTAACAGTTAAGGCCGAAATTATAGCGTCTATTAAGTCATGACTGCTAACATCTGGAACATCTATATACTCTCTTAGGCCTTTTAGAATCTTTAGCATACCCTCTCTTTTTCTCTTCTTCTCATGAGGTGCAATACTCAAAAGAACCCTTGTTGCATAAGGGTAAACCTCAAAAACCTCAACATTTCTATCTCTCAAATTCTTAGCTATCTTAATACCCTTCTCAGCTATTTCCCTTATAAATAAGGGCGGAAGAATTCTTATTCCCATTTTCTGAAGCTTTTTTTCACATTCCCTGAAATAACCTCTTTTTGGAAAGCTTAGAGGTGCATCTATACCGGCAAATTTAAATTCCAGGTTTAAATCCAGGTCTCCTACATACACAACCTTATCATCCCTGATAACAGCCAAGTAATCCTTCTTAACGCCGACATCTATACCCGCTATCATAAACCACCCAACTCCTCAAGTTCCCTTTTTAATTTAATTGCCCTTTTCTTTGTCTTTTCTATCAGCCATTCATTCTCAGGATATCTATCCTTTAACTCATCCAGTCTTTTTAAAAACTCTTCAAACGTGATCTCACAGCAATTCCTAACGATCTTATCCGCATAGCATACTATCTTCTCCTCGATCGTTTCTGGCATGAAATCTCTGTAAACTTTTAAATTCAACCTCTTCGCATCGTCCTTTGTGATACCGCATAGGATATGTCTTTCAACTATTCTCGCTATTTTTTCACCAAAACCCTCTTTCCTAACTATCTTTCCGCTGTGGATGAAGTGATCGATGTCATGTGTGATCGATCTTCCTATGTCATGCAGAAGAGCTGCTTTTTTTACGG
>CAZUUE010000150.1:0-3263 GCA_964623695.1 uncultured archaeon | reverse complement strand
TTACAAAGGGAAAACCCTGTAAGGAAATTATTAGAGTTGCAAAGGAAAAAGAAGTGACGTTAATTCTTATAGGTTACTCGGGAAAACTTTTTGGTACAGCTAATTGTGTTATTAAGAAATCAAAAATACCTATATTAATAAGTAAATAATAAAATAAAAATTAAAATCTTAAATGAACTGTTTCCAGATTTTTGAAGGATGGACGAATTCTTTTATAGACATACCTTTGAACACATCACTTCCGAAGCCTTTGAAAACTCATCCCAATTCTGGTAACCCAAAACCATCAAATGTGTTTTACACCGATAGGTAGCTAAGCTGCTAGCATATAGAACTAAATATATTTAGGGAGAGATATAAATATGTTGCGGTCGCAGAGTGTCTATCAATTCTATGAAAATTGTTACTACTCTGCAAGGCGTCATCATAAGAAATCTAAATACGTAATAAAAAAGATCAAGATGATCATACTATTTCTAAATAGGAAACATTTTATACTATATGGTATGAAGACTTTTGGAGGTGAGGGAATTGAAGATCTTGATTCCAACAGACTTTTCGGACTATTCGGAAGCAACGATGTTATGTGCTTTGAACGAGCTTAAGAAGATGGACTGTGAGGTAATACTTATGCACGTAATCGAGTTCGATGTTGAAATGATAGACTCGTTCGCTGGAGTAACTTTTGATAGGGCTAAGGACGAACTCATTAAGAGAGCAAAGGAGAAGCTAGAAGATCTATTGAGCATGTTTCATTCTGCTGGAATCAAAGCAAGATATGTCGAACCGTACATAGGAGATCCAGTTGTTGAAATAGTTAGGAAAGCAGAAGAGGAGAAAGTTGGTTTGATAATGATGGGTGCCAGAGGTAGGGGTTTGAGTAGGAAGCTTAAGGTTGTGTTGGGTAGCGTCTCGGATGAGGTTCTTGAGCTTTCGTCTGTCCCCGTTCTAATAACTAAGTTTGAGGTGAAAGGTGGAGTTTGTCAGACTGTCGAAGGACTCTTCAGAAACGTTCTTTACGCTTTTGACTTTACAAGTGAGAGTAGAATGTTGTTGGATTATATCAAGAGATTTCCAATCGAAAAAATTATAGCTTTGCACGTTGCGGAGGAGGAAGTCGATTTAGATTTTATAGAAAAAATAAAGATTGAATATCCATCTGCAAAGATAATTTTGAAGTTGGGCAAGGTTGGTAAAGTTATAGTCGATACAGCCAAGGAGTTCAATGCCACATTGATAGCGGTCGGATCGAAGGAGAAACTTGGAAGTGTATCCAATTACGTTGTTAGAAATTCAGATGTGAGTGTTCTAGTTTACAAGTAAACTAAGATTTCATTTACATCCCCAAAAACGAGCACAATCGATGTGACGAGGATGGGTTGATGTATCAGGTATATCTTTAATGAGTTCCTTCCAATGTAACAAATCAACCTGATTATAGGAATATCACTATTTGATGGTTTTTTTTTGCACAAGAGTTTTCCAAAGGGAAATCCAAGCAAGAATACACCGAACCATGGGAAGATTGGAAAGTAATCAAACGTGTAGAAGTTATTTGGAGTTATTCCAAGAGGTAAAAGTACCATGTTGTCAATGTGAATCGAATCGACAATCGGATGTGCGAGTATGAACATAAAAGCGGGTAAAATTGCAAACGAACCGAACCTGTAAAATGGAATTGCCAGTATCCAAGCTAAAGATAGGAAATGCAAGATTCCAAAGTAAATCGTTCCAATCTTTAATGTCACAGCTGTCGTAATCGTAATAAGAATGCCCAAGCTCATAAGTTTGACAAATCTTCTCAATATCCTTTTAAAATCCTTCTTTGTCGTATAACTTACGTAAAAAGATGCGCCAGATACGAAAACGAATATGGATGCTGTAAAAATTGCGAGCGCATACCAAAAGAGGTTTGATGGATAGTTTAAAAATATTTGAAGATCTGTGAAAAAGTTTGAAACGAGCATCAAGATTACGCCGAAACCTCTCAAAAAATCTATCTCCCAAAATCTCATCTGACAAAGTCTATTCCAAACTTCTTTGCGAAATGTGGTTCTTTCCTTCCGTATATCTGAGGAGACTTCACACCGGTTATTATAACCAAAGTTCTCATCTTGTTCTCAAGTTCGGGATCTATCATGGCTCCCCATATTATCCTAGCTTCGGGATCGACCTTGTCGTATATCTCTTCAACAACCTTCTCAGCCTCTTCAACGGTCATGTCCGGACCACCGGTCACGTTAACCAAAGCAGATCTTGCACCAGTTATATCGACATCCAACAGAGGAGACTTCAAAGCCTTTCTGACCGATTCTTGTGCCTTGTCTTCTCCCTCAGCCTCGCCCAATCCTATCATTGCAACACCACCCTTTTCCATAACCGTTTTTACATCCGCGAAGTCGAGATTTACCAATGCTGGTTTTGTTATGAGCTCTGTTATCCCTTTAACAGCTCTCATCAACACCTCATCTGCAACCCTAAATGCCAGGTGTAGTGGATAGTTCGGAACGACATCCAGGAGCTTATCGTTTGGAACGACTATAACCGTATCTGACACCTCCCTTAACCTCTCCAATCCAGCTTCAGCGTTTGCTCTTCTCACGGCACCTTCAACTGAGAAAGGAAATGTTACAACGGAAATCGTTAAGGCTCCAGAGTCTCTTGCAATCTCGGCGATTATCGGAGAAGCACCCGTTCCCGTACCTCCACCCAGACCACACGTTATAAACACCATGTCAGCGCCTTCTACGATCTTCTTTATATCCTCCTCATTCTCCCTTGCAGCCTCTTCACCAACCTGCGGTAAACTACCGGCACCCAAACCTCTCGTTCTCTTCTTTCCAATCAGAAGTCTTCTATGAGCCTTTGTATAACAGAGGTGCTGCGCATCTGTGTTTATCGCAATTAGCTCAGCTCCTTCGATTCTCTCCTCAAACATTCTCGTTATCGTATTGCAACCGCTCCCTCCAACACCTATAACTTTAATTACGGTCTTTAGCTCCTCTAAAACCTGAAGTATGTCCTCCTCCAAACCTTCAACAGGCTTCTTCTCAACATCTCTCGCCAAAGCTTCCCTAACCAAAGAGTCCATGATAATCCCCTTAACAAGTTCTTTTGATAGTATATAAGTTCTTTGCATCTCATTTGACATCCTTCCCGCATTAAACAGTAGTTCTGAAAGTTCGAGTTTTGGCAACTAAGCCTTATATAGTTTTTATAAATAATCCTAACCTTGTTATAGTTCTGTGCAGAAAGAGTTATAC
>CAZUUE010000149.1:0-3265 GCA_964623695.1 uncultured archaeon | reverse complement strand
TTGTGGGTGGTGAAAGAATTTCAAAGCTCAACGAGTTAATAAGAATTGAGGGTCAAGGATTGAGGATGACCAAGTTACCATTTTGCTAAGGTGACACGACACTGTTCAAATTTTCATAGAAAAAGGAAAAATGTTGAAAATACTTTGACAAAACGTTTTTAAATACACTACTGCTCGTGAAGACTCAAATCCCTGATTGATGAGGGGTGCTACGGGATGTGGGGAGTCCTGGGGTTCCCCCAGAAGGGAGAGTCCGATGATATCTCTCCGATGAAAGAGCTGAGGTTGATGAATCCCAAGGGTGGAAGTGTAAATTTCCACAAACTTTCACCAAACCCCGTTGACAAAAAGTTAAATCATACACAGTGCTATATATGGTCGATTCATCTTTTAGCATGATGTAATCATTTAATATCGAAGGCAAACCTCTTGACACTCAACTTCGCTTTTATCTCAAACAGATTCACCTTGACATTACCACCACTAACTTCTAACATCATAAAACTTGGAACACCGCTACCTCCTCCACCTCCCCAAGCACCCGTTGCAGAACCGGGGTTTATCAGCAAAATTCCTTCATCGAAGTGTACATCTGGCGAATGTGTATGACCGCTTATCAGCACATCGACACCCAGTTCTTTCGCTATGCTAAGCAACTGCCTCCTATCGCCTCTCGGATAAATCCCATGCCCATGCACAACGCCAAATCTCAATTTCTCCAATTCAAAAATCTGATGCCTCGGCAACGGCAGGTAGTCCATGTTACCTCTCACCACGACGACATCACCAAACGTTTTAAGGTAAGCTAAAACTCTTTCATCCGTCAGATCTCCAGCATGCACTACCTTTAAAAAATCCCTCCTATCCAAAAACGACTCAATCTCGTTCGGCAATCTTAAAGCCCTGTCGGGTATGTGAGTGTCACTGAGAACCATGAGTTTCATAACGTACGGTTAACTCACTGCAAATTATCTTTGTTCATCACAACTCAATCACATCATCATCAAGCTACCTAACCTTCACGTCCTTACAGCTCTCCCAAAGCCCGTGAAGGTTACAATAGGCCAATGCAATTATAGTTCCACTCTTTTTAAGCTTGAGTTTTATGACAACCTTTGCTTCAGTGTACTCCGGTGTAAACTGGACGTTTGCAACTCTTATAGGATTAAAAGCTCTCCCTTCTTCAACGAAGAAGACATCCACATGTCTTATAGAATGTTCAACTCTGCTTGGATGCTTCGATATCGAGATACTTACTTCAAAAGGTTCTTCCGCATTAACGACATCTGGACATTCTATCTTCGGCAAGTGCGTTTCAACCTTATTCTTAACCTCAACTCTCTCCCTACCATAAATAAACCTCTCCAACATACGAACAACCTCCTACAAGATCAAAAGGTCACTTGCAACGTAATAATCTTTGGTGTGACCGCACGAGGGACAAACTTCTGGAGGTTCAAATCCCTTATGAACGTATCCACACTCCAAACAGATCCACTCGATCTCTTCATCCCTCCTAAAGTACCTACCTCTCTCCAAAACCTCTAACAACGTTTTGTATATACGTTTGTGGTGTTCTTCAGCCTTCGCAATTGCTCTAAGCCTGTTCGCAACTTCTTTCATTCCCTCCTCTTCAGCAACCTTTGCAAATTCAGGATACATCTTCATACTTTCGTAACTTTCACCCTCAATGGCCGACTTCAGATTTTCCACAGTATCACCCAATGATACATCCTTCCTGGATCCAAGATTTTGAATTAATTCAAACAAGGTTTCTGCATGCTCCTTCTCGTTTTCCGCAATTTTTAGAAAGACCTTAGAGATAAAGACGTATCCTTCTTCCTCAGCCACCTTAGCGTAAAACGTGTATCTATTTCTTGCCATGCTCTCTCCTATGAAAGCCTTTATAAGATTCTCAAGCGTCTTCACAAAATCACCCAAGATTCGTTTTAAGATCTCTATAACAGAACCACCAGTCGAAGCACTCTATCTCTCCAGCCTCAGCCTTCTTTATCATCTCTTTTGCGGTCTTCTCATCTTTGGCCGGTGGAATTATAACCTTATCACCAATTAACTCGTTTTTAGGCCAATTTGCAGGAATTGCAACACCGTTTTCATCACTTATCTGCAATCCCCTAACAATTCTGAGGATCTCGTCCATGTTCCTACCGAGCTCCTGCGGATAGTAAAGTATGGCCCTAATCAAACCTTTTGGATCGAATATGAAAACTGCTCTTACAGTATTCGTTCCTTTTGCCGGATGAATCATACCAAGCTTCTCGGCAATCTGACCTCTGTCATCTGCAATCACTGGAAAAGGTATTTCGATCCCAATCTTCTCTCTTATCCACTCGATCCATTTTATATGACTGAAAACCTGATCTATGCTCAACCCTATCAATTCGCAGTTCATCCTTTTAAACTCTTCGTATCTCCTTGCAAAGGCGACGAATTCTGTTGTGCATACGGGCGTGAAATCTGCTGGATGTGAAAACAAGATAACCCACTTCCCTTCAAAGTCCTTGGGAAAGTCTATCAAACCGTGCGTTGTCAGAGCTTTGAACTCGATCCTATCCCCAATCCTCGGACACACCATATCGTAAATTTGTTTTTATACAATATAAAACTTTTTATTCGAAAATCGAACAAAGGTTAGAAATACTATGTAATTAAACTTTACCAATGGATGAGAAAGATCTAAAAATTGTCGAAATGCTCATCGAAAATGCAAGGATCCCAAAGACGCACATAGCTAAGGCTTTAAACGTAACAGAAACGGCAATAAGAAAGAGGATTCAAAAGCTTGAGAGGATGGGAGTGATAATAGGTTACAGAGCAGTTGTGAACTACAAAGCGATAAATATGACCTGTTCACTCACGGGTATCGATATAGAGCCGGAAAGGATGTGGATGGTTGTTAGGAAACTTAAAGAGATTAAGGAGATAAAGTCCATGTGGCTGACAACCGGTGATCACACGCTTATACTTGAGATCGTTACTAAAGGCGTTGAAGAGTTGTCCAAGATTCACGAGGAAATAGAAAAGCTTGAGGGTGTTAAGAGGGTATGTCCATCGATAGTCTTGGATGTTCTGAAATAGTAAAGAGGTTGAGAGAGTTTGAGAGGTTGGGAAGGGAAGTTGACCTCCTCCCCACACTGAAGTGCGAGGATTCCTTGCGGGGGAGGTTTGTGCATATCCTCAGCCTCACTTCTCATCGGATATGCACGGGGTGGGTCAGCACCCCGTTAAACCCACCTGTCCGCAA
>CAZUUE010000148.1:0-3273 GCA_964623695.1 uncultured archaeon | reverse complement strand
GTTAAAACTGAAAAGCAGAAGATTCCAGCACTTCCACCTTTCAAACCCATGAACTTGAATTTCATCGTTGAGGTTAAGGAGAATGCTAAGGCCGGTAAGTACGATTTAAAGTTGAGAGTTAGGTTTGATAGGATCGAAGATCTCGTAAGCTTGGATACTTTCCAACCAACATGGATACCTGTTCAGAAGCAATCAAACGAAACTATCTACGAATACAGAGTTGTACCGGAGTACTACAAGCTAAGATATAAGGAGGTAGATCTTGAAGTTTCAAATCCCGTGTACATAGATGAGAAGGAAGTGAAGCTTGAGATCTTGAGGGTTGAGACTGAGAACATGTTTTACGGTAAGGGTAAGATAAGTGTCGAAGTTAGGAACATAGGTGAAAAGACCGGTAGGAAATCTTACTTGGTTTTGGAGGCTCCTTCGGGATTCGTTGTTTCATCCAAGTATTACGTTGGAGACCTTGAGCCAGGTGAGATAGCAAACGCGACATTTTACGTGAGAGTAAACACGAAGGATGAGGGGAACTACACCTTTAAAATTAAAGCGATTTACTCCGATGAGTACGGTAAGATAAGGAAGAGCGATCCAGTCCCATTTGGGGTTTACGTTTCTGAAGCTCCAAGCTTTGATGTGAAGAATGTTGAAAGTAGGGTCTTTGTTAACTCTAAGGGGACAGTTATCGTGAGGGTTGTTCCAAACAAGAACTTGAGAGATGTGAGCTTCTACCTCACATCGAGACCGCCGATATCCGTTCTTAGTCAGGAGTTTCATCTAGGTGATGTGAAGGCCAACGAGACCTACGAGTTGATATTTAAGGTTAAGGCGAGCGACGAGGCGAAACCGATAAGTTATCCGGCTGAGTTGAGAATGAAGTACAGGAGCTTTGACAGTTACTTCTACACAGACCCGATCGCGGTTGGAATAAAGGTCAATCCCAAGATGAAGTTTGATGTTTATGGAACTCCGAAAATTGCAGCAGGAAGCGAGGAGATAGTTGCATTTACCATCAAAAACGTTGGAAACTTCACAGTAAGAGAAGCTACTGCAAGGTTGACAATAACAGATCCCTTCTCTTCAAGTGATGATACGGCATACATAGGAACGTTAAAGCCTGGACAAACAGCTGAGATAAAATTCAAACTCAGCGTAGATGCTGATGCAACTCCAAAAAAGTACGGACTAAACTTGGAAGTCAAATACAAGGATTTGGAGGATGAATGGGCGATAAGCGAGCCTACAAAGGCTGTGATCGAAGTAGTCACACCTAAGCCGCCTTATGGTGCGATTGCTTTAGTTGCTGTAATAGCTATTGTAGCAGTTGTGTACTACTATCTAAGGAGGCGTAAGGTGTGAGCTTTGAGGATTTCCTCAAAAAAATTTCGAGATTTATTGCAAAAAGACCAGGATTCGTAGTCTCGGTTACGGCCCTTGTTGTTATAATCTTTTTAATTTCTGCCTCACAGACAGAGTTCACGTCTATTGAATATGAGAGATACTTTCCCATAGGCGATCCAGTTTACAAGAATCTTGAGCTTTACCAAAAGGACTTCGGGGTCAGAGCTGAGGGAGTTTACATAATGATAAAGGGTAATGATGTTGTGAACAGAGAAGTTTACGAATATATGTTCAAACTGGGAGAGAATTTAAAGAATGTTAAAGGTGTGGGGAGTGTAACTTCTCCAGCTTCGATAATTGCAGAGCTGAACGGTGGTGTTTTGCCAAGTGATGAATCACAGCTTAAGCGTCTGACCAATCTCTACGCACGTCAGTTTGTTCCCAAAAAAACACTCGCTTTGATGTTAGTGACCATAACTGTGACGGATCCAGATAAAACTATGGAACTTGCTGAACAGATAGAGAGGGTTGTAAAATTCACGCACAGGCCAACAGGAATAACAACCGAAGTTACAGGATCACCAGTTTTGAGCTATCAAATCGTCAAAGTATCTGAAAGAGAGACAGGAATTACTACAACGGCTTCGATAATTGCGATGATCGTTTTATTAGCTGTAACATTCAGTGGAGCAGTTAGGAAGAAATACACGTCTTTCATACCTCTAATTATTTCCGTATTCTCCGTTATAGTCATAGTTGGTCTTTTACCCTTAGCTGGCATAAAGCTTGACCCAGATATTAGCGCAACTCTACCGATACTAATTGGATTAGCAATTGAGTATGCTGCACAGATTCAGAACAGATACGAGCACGAGAGAATGAGAGGAGTTGATAAAGACAATTCTATCGTAATAGCTGTGACAAGAACGGGCTTAGCTGTTGTTCTTGCAATGCTCACTACAGTCATAGGCTTTATGTCCATGGCTACAACATTAATTCCAGGGATTGCACTCTTCGGAATAATAATGTCTTTGGGATTGATAATCGCTTACATCTTCTCGATAACATTCCTTCCAGCGATTTTGAAAATATTAGATAAGGAAGAGAAAGAAGAAGGAGGGGAAAAAGCAACGAAAGTAAAGGAAAAAAAGAGAGAAGTTGGAGTTTTGGAGAGAGTTTTGACTTCTGTAGCATCTCTTACAGCATCAAAACCTAAAGCCATATTGGTCTTAGCTCTTGTAATCATAATCTTCGGTGCCTATGCGAACACTCAGATAAAGCTTGAGACTGACACTAAGAAGTACTTTCCAGAGAATCTGCCTGCGATGGTGAAGTTCAAAGAGCTTGAAAGAGTTATGGGTAAGCAGTATATCTATACAATTGTTCTCTCAGTTGACGAGATTAGCGTTGATGAGCTTAAAAGAATGGACGAGCTTGGAAACTACATCGTGAACAAAGAGGACATGGTTTATAAATGCGATTCGTTATCATCGCTGATAAAGGATTATTTGGGCAGGTTACCAGAAAGCGATGTAGAACTTTCGATAATTTTGAGCATGATTCCAAAGGAAGTTCTGAAGAGATACGTTTCAGGGCAATCTCTTGCCTTATACTTCTACACATCAGCAGACACTCACGACAAGAGGGTGGAACTTACGGAATACCTTAAGAGGGATGTGATGTTTTTTGGATGGCACGAAGGTTACTACGTAACTGGAATGCCTGCAATAATGGCACATCTCGGTGAAATTATGCTGAACAGTCAGACTCAGATGACTTTAGTTGCTTACAGTCTTATAGTTCTACTGCTCTTTGTAACATATCGTTCGATATCAAGGGCAATAGTTCCCTTAGTTGCCATAACAACCGTCATCGGTGTTCTTAACACGACGATGTTCTTAGCGGGAATGAAACAGACGATAATGTCTATAG
>CAZUUE010000147.1:0-3287 GCA_964623695.1 uncultured archaeon | reverse complement strand
ATTAACAGATGCTACTAGGTTATTATTGAATAGCAGGTAAAAAAGACACCCTAAACAGCATCTATACTGGAGTGGTGTAGAAGGAGGAGTGGAGTTGTAGCAGTAGTCCTAATCTGGCTTTTGATCCTTGTGCTGTGATAATATTTAAGTCGTTGCTGTGAATTCTAAACGTATGAAACTTAAAAAGGGTTCGATAGTCGTTCTGATATTCGTAGTCATCACAGCCATCTACACTATCGCATTTCAGATGATCGAAGGTAAGGACATTCTCACAAGCCTTTATTGGACTGTTATAACAATGGCTACAATCGGTTATGGCGATATAACACCAGAAACAACGGCGGGAAAAATCCTTGCAATGCTTATAGCTGTAACGGGTATAGCGATATAAACTGCATTTGCATCGGTGATCGTGGAATACATAACGGAAAGAAATATTAGAAGGGGTTCAGCGGACGTAGTTTTATAGACATACGTCCGCCTTAGGACACATCAACCTCAACTCCCTCAGGGTTCATAGGGAGTAAATCATAGGTCTCGTCCCCTTTCAGGGTAACCCCTCTTCCCCCTTTCGGGGAAGGAAAACCCCACATCCTTAGCAATCCATCACATCCCCCCACAACTTAAAGTTGTGAGGTTTCGATGCTTCATTAAGGCTAAATGTATTGGGAGAGGTTGATACAAATGTGTTGCGGTTGTAGATTGTCTATCAATGTCTACGAAAATTGTTACTGCTCCGCAAGGCTTCAAGGACTCAATGTCGTGAAAGATAGAGATCATGTCGTGATAGTAGGCTGGAACGAGACGACAAAAGAAGCTTACAGAGAGCTTAAGAGTAACGTCAATTGTGAAATCGTAGTCGTAGCTCAAAGCCCTATAGAACATAGATGTGTCGTAGGTGACTTTACGGATGAAGAAATCCTTAAGAAAGCGGGAATAGAAAAGGCAAAGTGCGTTTTGATAAGCACTGGCGACGATTCCAAGACAATATTGACAACTTTGCTCATCAAAAAGCTGAATCCAAATGCGAACGTCGTCGTTGAAGCTATAAAGATTGAAAATATAGATCTGATTAGGTTTGCCGGAGCAAACAGAGTTATACTTTCAAAAGGATTTGCAGGCAGGCTTTTAGCCAGTGCAGTGTTTGAAGAACCTGTTGTTAGCTTCTTCGAAGATGTTACGACGAGTTTGTATGATGATGTCTTTGTCATCCAAGGTGACGATTTTGTGGGTATGAACGTTGTGGATGTAATGGTAACTTTGAAGGAGAGATACAACTATACGCTGGTTGGACTTGTGAAGCATGGTCATGTAATGATAAATCCCAGTCCAAGTGATATTATTGAGAAGAGAGATCAGATTTTGGTAATTGGAAAGAGAGTGCATTAGTTTCTCAACGATGTTAATGTTTACTGTATTTCTAAATCAATTTAAGCAGTAACGTGAAGGTATTGTGAGTGTTGAACGGTTTAATGACAAAAAGCAGGAGAGAACAACATCGTTCCAGTGATTGTGCCAAATTAAATTATTGATTTCTTAAATGAATAATAACTGTGATATTAATTAAGGTATTAACTTAAGGACGAAAGCTAGAATTTTTCCCAAAAGCTAGCATGTTCAAAGCCTAACACGTTATAATTGAGGATAAAGATGTTACAGCTGTCTTAAACATTTGTAATGTAGACTCAAAGTTATCCTCAAATGGGGAACATCCAAAGGGTAAAACCTTGGATATAATGTGCTCTAAAGCAGACATTCGCTCACTAATATAGATGTACACTGAACCTCTTGAAGGTAACGCTTATATTCAATCCATTTATATGTCAACAACAATTTTGTGGAGGTGATTGCATGGCTGTAGAGATAAGGGAAATAACTCAGAAGTTTGAGAGAATTGGTGCTCATTCGCACATCAGAGGTCTAGGTTTGGATGAAAATCTGAGGGCTAAAGATGTTGCAGATGGATTAGTAGGGCAGAAGAAGGCAAGAGAGGCGGCTGGTGTCATAGTTCAGCTCATAAAAGCTGGAAAGATGGCTGGTAGAGGAATACTGATCGCTGGTCCACCTGGAACCGGTAAAACAGCCATAGCTGTCGCTATAAGTAAGGAGCTGGGTAAGGACATACCATTCGTTCAAGTTTCCGCAAGCGAGTTTTACAGCACGGAGATGAAGAAGACCGAAGCCCTAATTCAGGCCATGAGGAGGGCGATTGGTGTAAGGATAAAGGAGACGAGGATTGTGCTTGAAGGTGAGGTTGTTGGCTTGGATTACAATATGGTTCCAAATCCTTACAATCCAACGCAAAAGATTCCAGAATCTGCAACTCTAACGTTGGCAACGAAGGATGAGAGGAGATCGTTCACGGTTAGCGGTAGGTTGGCGATGCAGTTTCTGTATCAAGGTATAGAGGTTGGAGATGTGATAATGATAGATAAGGAAACGGGTAGGATTGTAAGACTCGGCAAGAGTGAAAAGGCAAAGAAGAAGTACGATTTGGGAGACGTTGAAACTGTGGAAGTTCCATCCGGCAGAATTGAAAAGGAGAGAGAGTTCACATACGTAGTTACCTTGCACGACTTGGATGAAGCTAACGCGAGAAGAGGTGGAATTTTCAGTCTATTCGAGCCCGTTAGCAAAGAGATAGATAGTGAAGTGAGGGAAGCTGTCGACGAGCAGGTTAAGAAGTGGGTTGAGGAGGGAAGGGCTGAGCTTGTGCCGGGTGTTCTGTTCATAGACGAGACACATCTAATGGACATAGAGCTGTTTGCGTTCATGAATAGAGCAATGGAGTCAGAAATGGCGCCGATAATAATACTGGCATCGAACAGGGGATTTGCGAAGATAAGAGGAACGGACATAGTCTCACCGCACGGCATACCTTTGGATCTACTCGACAGGCTACTCATAATCACGACCGAGCCTTACACGAGAGATGAGATCAAGAAGATACTTGAGATAAGGGCTGAAGAGTCGAAGATCGATCTAACCGATGAAGCTTTGGAGATGCTGACGGATTTGGGTGAAAAGAACAGTTTGAGATACGCAGTGCAGTTGCTAGCTCCTGCATACGAGTTTGCAAAACTCAAGAACTCTGGAAAGGTTGAAGTTGAGGATGTGAAGAGAGCTTCAGAGCTCTTTGTAGATGTCAATCAGAGTTCGGATTACCTGAGGAGATGGGAGGAGAAGATGGTTGCACAGTGATTTTTAAATGCTGACAGTGTGAATAGCGAAGCTGGTGGAATATATTAAGTGTGATATGGCTTCGGAGAGGAGGAAATATCAGCAAG
>CAZUUE010000146.1:0-3298 GCA_964623695.1 uncultured archaeon | reverse complement strand
AGGTTGATGTGTCTCAAGGTGGATGTTCACTCATCAATGCGGATGCCCGCTGAACCCCGTTCTAAAGCTTTAACGAGTGAGATCAAAGTCCTATTGTAAGGAACTTCGATTCCAAGTTCATCTGCCTTCCTGATTATAGCACCGTTTATAAAATCTATCTCCGTTCTCTTCCCTCTTTCGATGTCCTGAAGCATCGAAGATCTGTTTCTTGCAGTTTTAATTATGACATCTCTTAAAGTCTCTTCAAGCTCAACGTAAAAACCCATGGCACTTAAAACGTTCTCACCCTCTCTCAAGATCCTTAAAGCCAGATCCCAAAGCTCATCGATTTCAACTATTGCACCGTTTCTAACCTTCAATATTGCGGTTATCGGATTTACAACGGAGTTTATGACGTTCTTGATCCACTTTCTTTTAACTATGTCATCAACAGCCTCAGCGTTTATTCCACAAGATCTTAAGACTTCAACCACTTCAAGCACATCTTCACTTATATCTCCACTCATTTCCCCAACGAACGTCTCTCCTACACCAGCAAATTCGATCCATCCGTAATCAACGAGATTCGATGCGTACGTCGTTACACCACCCAAAACCCTTTTAAGATACCTCATGAGTATCTCCTCGTTACCTATCCCGTTTTGAAGTGATACAACGATGCCACAATTCACGTTTGAGAGGGACTTGGCAGCTGATTCGGTATCGTAAGACTTCACGGTTACAAACGTTATGTCAGCATCACAAGGTCTATCAACGACATTCACATCGACAAAATCTTCAACCAATCCTGTAACCTTCAGACCCCTTTTCAAAGCTTTTAGCTGATTTCCCCTTGCAACGAGTATTACATCGTATTTCCTCTGAATTAAGTATCCGTAGAGACATCCCAAGGCCCCAGCACCCATGATCTGTATCATCACACTTAAATAAACCCCAATTTAAAACTCTTATCTGAAGGAAAAAACATTTAAATTGAATGTATTTGATTGGTAAAAAACAAATGCATCTATTGAATAAAAAATTTAACAAATAAATAAAAATGAAAGTAATCGTAGTTGGTGGAGGTGTTGGAGGACTTGAACTCGTAAGGAATTTGAGGGATGTAGAGGTTACTCTCATCGAACCAAGGAAGGAGTTTGTTTGTCAGGCTCTCTTACCAGAATTTGTAGTCGGTAAGATAGATGAACATGAGATGAAAGTGAGAATAGCCGATCTATGTGATAGACTTGGTGTTGATTGGATGAGAGATAAAGCTGTAAAGGTCGAATCGGATAGAGTCATAACTGAGAGAAACGAACTTGAGTTCGATTACCTTGTAATCTCAATAGGTGCTAAACCCCTAAAATTAAAGAACACTTACGGTTTGGACAGGGCTTGCAAAGATGCCTTAAGGGATGCTCAAGATGTTGTCGTAATTGGATCTGGAGTTACTGGAGTCGAATGTGCATTTGAGCTCGTAGAGTGCGGTTACAATGTAAAGATCATAGAATATTGTAACAGAATTTTACCGATGTTTAGTAAGAAGGTCTCAAGTTACGTCGAGAACTTGATGAAAAGGGAAAAAAATAGATGTCATAGTCTCCTGTAGGGTTCTCGATGTTGATAAGTGTGTCAAAACAGATTTGGGAGATGTGGAGTATGACTTGGCGATATCCTGTATTGGTTTAAAGCCGAATCCGTTGGAAGGTCTAAAGACAAAAAACGGTTGGATAGTTGTAGATGATTTTTTGAGAGTTAAGGAGAACATCTTTGCAATAGGCGATTGCGCATACGTAAACGTGAATGGAGAAGTGGCGACGAAAACAGCCTTAGAGGCTGAAAGACAGGCTAAGATCACAGCTAAAAACATAACGAGATTGATAAAGGGTGAAAAGCTGTTAAGATACAAAATAAGTTCAAGCTTAAAGAAGCCGACGACCTTTATAACACTTGGAAGAGAAAGGGCTATCTTGATTTACAAGGGTTTACTAATATCCAGACCCATGAGAATACTCTATCGCATTAGAAGATCATTCATAGAATCCTTCATGAAGAGATATAAGACCTGACGTAAAGTAAGTTTGATGACAAAGGTTTACCGCGTAGATCCAAGGAGACCTGATGAGGATGTTTTAAGATTCGTTGCAAGGATGATTAAAGATGGTAAGCTTGTAGCTTTCCCAACCGAAACCGTTTACGGATTGGGGACAAACGCTTTCAATGAAAGCGCTGTTGAAAGGTTGTTTGAAGTGAAGAAAAGGAAAAAGAAGCCAATTTCAGTTATAATTCCAGATTTGGATTTTGTTAAGGAAATTGCGAGACCTAACAGGACAGCTTTAAAGTTAATGAAAAGGTTCTTTCCAGGCCCAATCACGGTGATAGTTAAAAAGAAGAGAGTTATACCAGATATCGTTACGGCTGGTAGTGATAAGGTTGGTGTAAGGATCCCTGATCACAAGATCCCAATCGAAATTGCAAAGTTCAGTTGCGTACCAATCGCAACGCCATCTGCAAACATCTCTGGAAGACCTTCACCTACAAAGGCTGAGCATGTGATAGAAGATCTAATGGGAAAGGTCGATGCGATCGTCGATGGTGGTGAAACTCCTTTAAAGATTGAATCTACAGTCATAGATTCAACAACAAAGCCACCTAGGATTTTAAGGATCGGTGCAATTTCTGTAAGAGATATCGAAGAGGTGGTTGGGAAGGTTGAGATTTACGATTACAAAGCATACAAGCCTAGAGCTAAGATCGTCGCTGTGCTTAAAGAAAGAAAAATTGAGGAGATAGCAAAGACATTTAAGGGTAGGGTATGCATAGTTAGAAAGGAGGATATTGAAAACTTTTTAGATTTTCTTAGAAAAGAGGACTGTGATGTGATAATATTCGAGTGCGTTGATGTAGATGAAACTGTGAGAGAAAGGATAAGAAGTTTGGCTGATATAATTTTATAAGTTTCCAGTCAGCTAAAGATTCATTTACAATAGACGAATGCTCTGTTGAAAAAGTTTATGCTAACTAACGACAAGGAGAATTGTAACAAAGAGAGGAATAGTGGCGAGGAAATATGAGATATGTCAGAGAGTACAGCCAAGATATAGTAATAAGATGGGACCGAAGAAGTATGAGTTCTGGCAGTTGATAGCGATGTATCTGTACGAGATAATATACAATCTGACTAGGGATATAGAAGAGGAATTTTTGGTGAGCGAAGTGCTTAGGGAAGCGTTGAATTTGAAAGATGTACCACACTATTCAACAATATGCAAAGCTGTGAAGAGGTTGAGCCTCTTCACAGCTTTGCATATTGTAGAAT